>CASBQC010000307.1 GCA_949127805.1 Nostocales cyanobacterium PMM_0081 | reverse complement strand
TTTACAGACTATTTAAACCATCCTGATTATCAAACTTGCTATCGTTTGCAAAAAGGAGATTGTCTATTTATAGATAATTCCCAACTATTACATGGACGTAAAAAATTTAATTCTCGCTCAGGAACCAGACACTTAGAAGTCGCATTTATTGAGTGGGATTATTTTCACGGATTGAAAAACTTTGAGTTTCCATCAATCAAATGATTAAGTAAATTGGAGTTAAATTCAAATGAAGAGAATCGTCAATTTTACTAGAGCAGATTTCGCCACTGAAGAAGAACTGAAAATTATAGATAATTGCTTTGAAGACCACATAAAAGGTTTAGCAAAGCGCATGATTGAAGCCCTTCTTGGTTTGCGTAGCCATTACATGGGTTATCGCGTAGATCAATTAGAACATTCGCTGCAAACAGCAACCCGATCATTGCGCGATGGGAGTGATCAAGAAACGATTGTTTGTGCCTTACTACATGATATTGGCGAAATCCTAGCTCCTGTCAACCACGGTGAATTTGCAGCAGCCATATTACGACCCTATGTATCTTCAGAAAATGCCTGGATGGTACAATATCATGGAATATTACAGAGTGACACCTATATACATCAAGTGGCATTGGATCAAAACAAAGGTGAGCAAATTGAAAAGCATCCAGCTTTTGAGCAGACAATTCGGTTCTGTAAAATGTGGGATCAAATCTCTTTCGACCCAAACTATGATACCTTGCCCTTATCCGTTTTTGTGCCAATGCTCGAAAGTGTTTTCGGACAAAAGGTCAAGTGTCTCGGTTGAGTAAAAGTTGAGAATAGTAATGAATATGCCAGACAAAATTCATTGGGTTTACAGTTCAAAAAATAATAGTGAACTTAGCGATCGCTATAACCAATGGGCTAAAGATTACGAACAAGATTTAACCGAAACTTTTGGTCGTCCCAACCGCGAACCCATCGTTGATTTAACTATTAAATACGTCCCTAAAAATGCCCGAATTTTAGATGCTGGAGTGGGTACCGGCATAATGGGTAAATGGTTGCACGAAGAAAGCTATCACAACCTAGTGGGAATCGATCTTTCTGAAGGAATGCTTGCCGAAGCACAAAATAAAAATGTCTATACAGAGTTACACCAAATGATATTAGGTGAACCCTTGGACTTTCCTAATGATGCTTTTGATGCTGTTACCGCTTGTGGCGTATTTACTTATGGACACGCTCCGAGTAGTTCTTTTGATGAGCTAATTCGCGTCACTAAACCAAAAGGATACATTATTTTTACCCTGCGTCCAGACTTTTACGAAAACAGCGATTTTAAAGAGAAAATGGCGGACTTAGAAATACAAGGAAAGTGGAAATTAACCGAACTGGGTGAGAAATATCACGCCGAACCCAAAGGACAACCCGATCTATATTTACAAACGTGGGTGTATCGGGTGTAAAATCTGGACATAAAAGCGATCGCATTCTTGAAAATTCTTCTTCATCAAAATTATATTATCTGTATTAACTCAGAATGTTAATTTCAATTCCTGACTCTCAAACCTCAAAAGAACTATCTTTATCAGCCTACTACCAACAAGTTCGCCAACTCAGCGAACAAATTTGTCAACCCCTAGAAATTGAAGATTATGTAGTTCAAAGTATGCCCGATGCCAGTCCACTTAAATGGCATCTCGCCCATACGGCTTGGTTTTTTGAAACCTTTGTTTTAGTGCCTCACCTCAAAGACTACAGGGTTTTTCACCCCAAATATGATTACTTACTAAACTCCTACTACGAATCATTAGGAGAGCGAGTTCCTGCTTGCCAACGAGGTACTTTATCCCGTCCCACTGTCGCCGAAATCTATCGCTATCGTGCCTATATAGATGAGGCAATGCAGTCATTAATCACTGAAAATATTGGAAACTCACAATTAGAATCTCTGATTATTCTCGGACTCAACCACGAACAACAACATCAAGAATTTCTGTTTACCAATATTAAGCATATCTTTGGTAACAATCCCCTTCGTCCCGTTTACCATCCTAATTTACCGACTCCCAAGGCTGCATCTGTCGTCAAAGCACTATATTGGCTAGAATATCCAGCAAAATTATACGAAATCGGTCACAATGGTCAAGGATTTGCCTTCGATAACGAACAACCCCGCCATCAAGTTTATCTGCAAGAATACCGTTTTGGTTCTCGATTAGTCACCAACGGCGAATATTTAGAGTTTATCCAAGCAGGAGGGTATCAAAATCCCGATTATTGGCTCTCTGAAGGCTGGACAGCCGCTCGTTCCCAAAATTGGCAAGCCCCTTTATATTGGGAACAAATTGATGGTAATTGGTGGTTGATGACGCTTGGGGGTATGCGTCGTTTAAACGACAACGAACCAGTTTGTCATGTTAGCTTTTATGAAGCTGATGCCTATGCCCGTTGGGCAGGTAAACGGTTGCCCACTGAAGCCGAATGGGAAACCACAACGGCTAACATTCCCGTGCGAGGCAACTTATTAGAAACCGGAATTTTGCACCCTACTCCAGCAATAGGCAGCGATTCCCCTGAGCAGCTATTCGGAGATGTTTGGGAATGGACCAATAGCACCCATCAACCCTATCCAGGGTATCGCCTAGAAGCAGGGATAATCGGGGAATACAACGGTAAATTAATGTGTAACCGATTGGTGTTACGGGGAGGCTCTTGTGTGACTCCTCAATCTCATATCCGCTCTAGTTATCGCAATTTTTATTCCCCAGCGACACGATGGCAATTTAGTGGGATTCGTTTAGCTGAAACCGTTTAAAATTAAAAAAATGCCACTGTAATCTAGCCAATAATTACTGAATCAATCTATGCGTCCTCAACCTATTCCTCCTCAACCTGGTCAAGAATCTGTCTGGGATTATCCTCGACCCCCAAGAGTTGAAGATACTACCAAACATATCCAAATTATATTCAATGGCGAGACGATCGCTGATAGCCATCGTGCTAAAAGAGCTTTAGAA
This sequence comes from Nostocales cyanobacterium PMM_0081, assembly GCA_949127805.1. Classification (GTDB taxonomy): domain Bacteria; phylum Cyanobacteriota; class Cyanobacteriia; order Cyanobacteriales; family Nostocaceae; genus Hassallia. The sequence goes on along the minus strand of CASBQC010000307.1, from coordinate 544 downwards.
ACTAGCCATCCGCCGAATTATTATATTCCTATTGAAGATATTAAGATGGAATATTTGACTAAAAGCGATCGCAAAACATATTGTGAATGGAGAGGATTGGCTAGTTATTACAACCTTACCGTAGGAGATATTACTGTATCAAATATTGCTTGGTACTATGAAGAAATTTTTCCAGATTATGAGCAATTAAAAGGTCATCTGGGTTTTTATCCTCAACCAATGGATGGTTGTTATGTTGATGGGGAGAAGGTTAAGCCACAAGTAGGAGATTTTTATGCTGGTTGGATTACCAGTGATATTGTTGGTCCCTTTAAAGGGGAACCTGGTACTAGAGGTTGGTAAAATTATTTATCTTTGAATCAAATTTATGTGTCGATTATTAGCTTATATGGGTTCTCCCATACAACCAGAAAAATTAATTTATCAGCCAGAGCATTCTTTATATATCCAAAGCTATAAACCTAAAGAAACTGTTACTACTTCTGTTAATGCTGATGGTGTGGGAATTGGTTGGTATGATTTAGAAAAAGATACTAAACCATTT
>CASBQC010000306.1 GCA_949127805.1 Nostocales cyanobacterium PMM_0081 | reverse complement strand
CTCCCCCACTCCCCCCCTCTCCCCCTCAGCACCAATTTACAAAGCTTCTGCGTTAAAAACGGCTGTCCTCCAGTCCAATAAAGCACCGCTTTCATCACCGTTTGCGGTTCACCTAGCACCGCGAGTCCCTGTGCTAAAGGTTCCGCTTCCTCAAGCCCAAACCCTGTTAAATCAATAGCCCGACCAATATTAAAAGGTGTCCGACGCTTATCTTGAATCAAATCGGAAGGGGTAGAAACCCCCAACAAAGCAAAAGTAAGGCGGTTGTACGCGGGGTTATCTGCGCGACGGTTATAACAATCGCGGATGATGGCAAAAAAATCATCCGTCTTAAAGGGAACGCTGAGGATACTGTCAATTTCATCAATAAAAATGACAATATTCTCGGTAACTTTGTTGAGCAAAACCAACTCAATAAACTTGCCCAAACGCTGGACAAAAGGCAGCAAAGCGTTCTCAGTCCACCACTCGTCTAAATCAAAGCTTGTATAAAGATTAAAACTGCCAACCATACAATCAATCACCCCCGCATACCATTGCTCTGGGGTAATATCAGATGTGCCAATAGATGTAATATCAATCACCGCACAGGCAAACCCTTCATCCTGCAACCGCTGCATTGTCTGCACCCGCAAGCTAGATTTACCCATCTGACGCGAGTTGAGAACGTAACAAAAATCACCCGCCTTCAACGCTTCGTAAAGGTCTTTGTCAGCTTTACGTTTGACATAAGTTTGGGCATCAGTCGGGAGACTGCCCCCAACTTGATATTCGTAGCCTGCGGTTGGTTCAGGTTTCATGGCGGCATAAATCTACCATCTGGAAAATAGGGAGTTTTCCCTTTTCACTGACAAACCGACCACAGGATTGCTAGCGTTTCAAATCCTGTGAACAGTTACACCTTAACTTACAGCAAAATGCGTATACTTCCTTCTTGCAGGAGCTTGAAAAGCCAAAACAATATCCTCAGAAGGAACCCCAAACTCTAACAAATCACCAGCAATTCCCCGTTCAGTTCCATCATGCTGAATCCAAATTTTTCCATTTTTAATATCCAAATGTAAAACTGCTCCTCGGATGCGTTCATTGCCATCCCAACCCACATTCATTAATTGATAGTGGTCGCGTTCTCGGTCAAAAATTAGCTGCACTTCTACATCCCCATAACGAGGCTTATAATTGCTATATTCCTTCAGCAAAGTTTCAATATGATTGCGATAAATCTCTAATTTGTCCATTGTAATATCGTCTCCTGTTCAATATCATAAACAATAATGTTTAGTTGATAATTCTGAATTGCTAGACGAGTAAATTCTAACTGAAAAAAAGTTTTATAAACATCAGCAGGAACAGCCAAATATAAAATACGCTCTGGTTCTTTCTGTTGCATAACTAATCGATAATTCATCACCTGACCCACAGCTTGATGAAAATCTGTAATTACCGAGTAGCTGAGAAAACTTTTGATCTCAACAGCTATTTTTTGATTTTCTTTTTGGGCAGCAATTACTTTTTCTGCACCCAAATCCACATATAAATCAACACCTCCAAATACTAAGTACAATGGGTCATCTGTAATTATCCACCCTTCTTTAATTAAGCCATTTTTAACCGCATCGTGAAACTTGTCCTTAGCCATCACTTTTTTTATGTATTTTACGATGGTTGCTCTGTTAACTTTTAATTCCCAAGCGATCGCCAAAATATTCACAATACAATTCACACAAAGGCATCACTTCATTCCTCTGAAACTTCACTAACCCCATACTGCGAAGTTTAAACGCTTCTGCTGTCCCCACATCTACAGGAGTATCTACCGATAGCACACGCTTGAATGCGGCTAGTAGTTTTGGATTTTCCTGCAAATTCAGCAAATGCCGGCGCAAATGGTCGCTGTAGGGTCCTTCCTCAGTCGGTGCGATTTGCTGAAGTTTTTCCAACGTCATCCGACCACGCGCAATTTGATACAAAGCTACTCGCGTTAAATAAGGATGACCACCGACAAGCGTCATCAATTGCTCAACTTGTTCTCCAGTCCAATTAAGTCCATGTCGTTGCGTTAGTTCTTGCACTTGCTCTTGATTCAAGTCTGGCAATTCAATCGGCAATCCGACATTAAAAGGCGATTGATTGATATCCAGCGGGATGTAAACTTCTTGAGAATGGACAATTATTAACCTGAGCTTTTTCCACACAGGATCGTTTTTTGCTCGTTCATGCCAAGCTCGTAATAGCCCAAAAAAATCATTAGCGATCGCCGGATGTTTGAACACCTCATCAACTTCATCCAAACCCAAAGCAATTGGGGTGTCAATTTGAGGTAATAAATACCTCTCAAAGTAATTTGTACATTTATTCTTACTACCCAAAACGTTTTTCCAATATTCCTCCAGCTTCTCTGGCAATAACAGCGCATCGGTAATACTCGCAGCGAACCACTGTAAAAACATATCTAAATTGCCGAGCAATTCTCCATCCACTGACTGAAAGTTCAAAGAAGCCGTTTTATAGCTTTCTTTGCTTGCGTGGTCGAGGATTCGCGTCATTAACGAACTTTTGCCCATCTGCCGAGGAGCTTTAACGCGAATCAACGCACCCGGTTTGATGATAGCTTCATAACAATCTGTTTCAATCGGCGGGCGATCGATATAATAAACAGAGTCCAAGGGTATTTGCCCATCTGGCTGTTCTAGGGGAAATACCAGCTTATATATAATTTCTTCTGGCTTAGATTTTGGCACTCGAACAGCTTCCCGACTAGAGAGTGAATTTTCCACCTCATCTTGCTTCGGCTGTGGGGTAGTTTTTCCGTTTTTTCTGCTTTTGAGTACTGGTGTGGAAGATTCCGGAATGCCTTCTAAATCAATAGTCAAACAACCAAATTTATAAGCATCCTCATAGGATCTATCAGCACCGAGGGCATCATAAAACCCTACAGCAAATTCAATGGCAGCGCGATCGCCTATTGCTCGATTCATCCCAATCACGTAATCAACATGTTGAGCGATCGCTTCAGCTTGTGTCTCACTATAACAAGCATTTAACAAGACACATTCTATACTATCAAATAACTCAAATAGCCCCGCCAGTGTCTTAGTTTTTACTAGCTGCATTTGTCCTGAGTTATTCTCCAAAGCTAAACCTTCACTTCCTGCTCCATGTCCCGAAAAGTGGACAATTTCCGGCTTGTGATCCAACAAAGCACGCCGCAAATCGTTAGAACGCACCGCCCATTTACAGATGATTTCAAACTGATCTCGGCTTCTAGAGCGTTCCATCCCTGCCTGAATTTCTCGTACTTCCTCATCAAGACGCAGCTTATTTGTATTCGTGGGATTTGCGGACAAAATCAGAATTTTTTTCACGACGCTATCATCTCATGAACACGGGGTTCTTACCTAGATGCAGTTTACTACACTCAACTTGCGATGAATTACTGATAGCACATTACTTAAATTTTAAAAAGCCTTGGCGACTAGAAGTCGCGGCTACACAAACAAAACCCACCTTTCCTACGGAACGCTACGCGAACGTGGGTTAAAACCCTTGATTTTGTATTAGTCCACGGAGGTGGACTT
>CASBQC010000305.1 GCA_949127805.1 Nostocales cyanobacterium PMM_0081 | reverse complement strand
CCCCCCATCCTCTTCTGTGACGATAGAAGTCGCTCATGAGGTGTTGATTCGCTATTGGTCTACTTTGCGATGGTGGTTAGAGGAAAATCGTGGTAGATTGCGATCGCAGCGTCAAATTGAGCAAGCTGCACAGTTATGGAAGCATGGGGGTGAACAATCTGACTTTTTGTTGCAGGGTGTGCGTTTAGCTGAAGCGGAAGATATTTATATTAATTACACTGAGGAACTATCTTTCGATGTTCAACGATTTATTGCTGCTTGTCTAGAAGAAAGACAACGACAACAACTGCAAGAAAAACGCAGACTCAAACAAGCACAAAAAGCTGTAACTGTTATTAGTATTTTGGGACTGTCTGCTTTCTCTTTTGCAGGTTTAGCTTATCAGCAAAGTCAAAAAGCACAGTTGCGAGAAATACAAGCTTTAAATTCTTTGTCAGAAAACTTTCTGTTTTCGCATAAACAACTCGAAGCACTATCAACTAGTGTTAAGGCAGGGCAAGAGTTACAGAAAATCATGTTTTTCAGTAAGCTGATGTACCCTGATAGTACAAAACAGATTAAAACTGCAATTACAACTACTTTACAACAGGCGATCGATCAAACTCAAGAACGCAACCGTTTGATTGGACATGATTCTTGGGTGAGTAGTGTAAGTTTCTCTCCCGATGGTCAAACTATAGCTTCGGCAAGTAGTGACACAACTATTAAACTTTGGAAGCGTGACGGCAAGTTACTTCGCACTATACCCGGACATAGCGATGGAGTCAATAGTGTGAGTTTCTCTCCCGACGGTCAAATTATTGCTTCGGCAAGTAGTGATACAACTATCAAACTTTGGAGTCGGGATGGCAAGTTGCTGAAAACACTTTCCGGACATAATGATGGAGTTAATAGCGTTGCTTTCTCGCCTGACGGTCAAATCATTGTTTCGGCTAGTAATGATAATACTATCAAACTCTGGAGTCGGGATGGCAAGTTACTGAGAACTATACCCGGACATAGCGATGGAGTAAATAGCGTTACTTTTTCACCTCAAGGTGATATTATCGCTTCTGGTAGCGACGATCGCACAATTAAACTGTGGAGTTTGGATGGTCGCTTGCTAAAAACTTTGCCAGGACATACCGATGAGGTTTTGAGTGTAGCTTGGTCAAAAGATGGACAGACAATTGCTTCTGCTAGTGCTGATAATACTGTCAAACTGTGGAGTCGTGACGGTCGTTTACTTAATACGCTAACTGGACATAACAGCGATGTTAAAAGCGTTAGTTTTTCACTTGACGGTAAAATTATCGCAAGTGCGAGTATTGATAAAACTATCAAACTTTGGAGCTTGGATGGTCAATTACTGGCAACTCTAGAGGGACATAGCCATGTAGTTAATAGCGTTAGTTTTAGTTCAGACGGTCAACTACTTGCTTCCGCTAGTGATGATTATACCGTGAGACTTTGGAGCCTTGATATCAATGCGCCAAAAACTCTTGTTGGACATCTCGATAGTGTTAATAGCGCTTGGTTTAATCCTCAAGGTAATACCGTTTTCTCGGTCAGCAACGATAAAACGATGAAATTCTGGAGTAAGAAAGGTAAGTTGCTAAAATCTATCTCTGCCCCAATTAACGATATTACCAGCATTAGCTTCACCCAGGACGAAAATACGGTAGCGACAGCGAGTGCTAATAATACTATCCAACTGCGGAAACGTGATGGCTCTTTACTCCATATGCTCAAGGGGCATACTGATTGGATAATTAATATGAGCTTTAATCCTGACGCAAAAATCCTCGCTTCTGCGAGTGCTGACAGAACAGTTAAACTGTGGAGTATTGACGGTCGCTTGCTAAATACTCTCAAGGGGCATAAAGGTTGGGTGACTAATGTTGAATTCAGCCCAGATGGTGAGTTGTTAGCATCAGCCAGTGCTGATAATTCTATCAAACTTTGGAGTCGCGACGGTCGTTTGCTAAAAACTCTTAATGAACATAATGCTAGTGTTTGGGCTTTAACTTTCAGCCCAGATGGTAAGATAATAGCCTCTGGTAGCCAGGATGGTACAGTCAAACTTTGGAGTCGTGACGGTGGCTTGTTGCAAAACTTAACCGGACATACTGATGCGGTTAATAATTTGAGCTTTTCTCCTGACGGGAAAATAATTGCTTCAGCTAGTGATGACGACACCATCAAACTTTGGAGTGTGAATAGCGGTATCTTGCTGAGAACTTTCCAAGGACATACTGGTGATGTGAGAAGTGTAAATTTTAGCCCTGATGGTAAGATGATTGTTTCGGCAAGTCAAGATAAAACAGTAAAAATTTGGCAGTTGACGGGGATAGAACTGCAAACATTCGATTTGCCACAATTATTAAAGCGTGGATGCGATCGCTTGCATGATTATCTGACAACTAACCCCAATCTTAATACAGGCGATCGCAACATGTGCCAATAGCAACAGTTGGCAATTAGGAAGGGAAAACGTAACAGGTAAAAACAAGAACAAAGATTTTTTACCATGATACGGGTCAAAGAAAAATAGCGATCGCTTTCTCAGTTGACAAAAAAAAGAGAAAAGCGATCGCTAATCTCTTCTAGACTGAACCATATGATTGATGATTCTTTTGTAAGTGCCTTAAGATAAAAACAATCGGTCATATGTCTTACTACCTGATGCAGTAAGATTGCCTGTTAACGGCTCAAAAGCTTCACCCAACTTACCCAACACTGAATTTACTAAATTATCAGTAGCATCTTTGACTCCCATAATAGACACCCATGTATCTAACTGAGTCATAAAGTCGCTAGCACCAGCACTTGATTTGTCAATAACGACAGACCAATTACCATTACCAATGACTATACTGTTACTGGTGAAGACTTTGTTGCCACTACCAATTACTGTATTGTTACTACCGAAGTCAAAGTTACCATTACCCAGAGTTGTGTTGTTATTTCCAAAACTCCAATTGCCATTACCTAAAGTTGTGTTGTCACTAGTTGAATTCCAATACCAGTTACCATTACCAACAGTTCTGTTGTCATGAGAGGCATCTAAATTCCAGTTACCATTACCGATGGTTGCGTTGCGAGTGCTGGAATCCCAAAGCCAATTGCCATTACCGATGGTTGCGTTGGCGTTACCGTAATCCCAGTTGGCATTACCGATGGTTGCGTTCTTAGTTCCAAAGTCGCGATTCCCATAACCAATGGGTAGTTCACCTTCTGGGGTAGAAAATACATTATCTTTGCCATTGAAGGGCAAAATTCCTTCTAAGGCAACGTTCAAAATATCAAACGGTATTTCCTTATCCTGACTGCCACCAGCAAATAAGCTGAGGAACGGGTTGCTACTATCAGTATACGAGCTGTCACCACTAGCAAGATCGTTCACAGCGTTGACACCGCTGTTAAAGCTGAACATGTCATTCCTGAACAGCTTCAACAAATCTGACGGTGTTTGCAAAGGTGTATTGTTACCATCTCCGAACAGATTTCCAGAGTTGAGAATTTCAGTTACGTTTAAGATATTAGCTTGGACAGTCTTCAATATCTCCGAGGATGATAACTGAGGCACGCTGCCATCACCAGTTAAGAATGTTAAGTTGTCGTCGTTACCGAAGACGAATTGCGAGATATCGAAGGATGGTTGCTGATTAGCACCACCACTTGCAAACGGATTTTCACCACCTGCAAACGGGTTTTCACCACCTGCAAACGGATTTTCACCACCTGCAAAAGGGTTTTCACCATCTGCAACCAGATTTTCACCGCTTGCAAACGGGTTTTCACCACCTGCAAAAGGGTTTTCGCTACCTGCTAACGGGTTTTCACCACCTACTGCAAAAGGATTCTCACCACCTGTAAAAGGATTTTCACCACTGCCATTTAATACCAAACCTGGTGCGGAAGGCTGATTGCCATCACCAAAAGGGTTGTTTCCATTAGCAAACGGATTGCTATAACTGGAATTATTGCCAGCATCACTCAAGGGCAATCTCTTACGCAGTTTGACAATAACGGAGTCGAGCAATTGTTCAACAGCAGACGTTAGCGCTGAAGAGACACCCTCTGGTGTGGTTTCATTATTGTTTATCCATTGACCATTACCAACAACTACGTTGCCAACGATCGCAAACGGGTTGCTTTTAATAAGTGTTGTGGAATTGCTGCTACTACCACCAATATTTGGGAAACTTGAGTTATTGCTGTCTTGAATTATAGGTAGACTGCTACTACCAGAAATAGAGGTGCTTAACCCACCAGTCAAGAGATTGTCATTAACAGCTAAGGGATTGCTAATACCAGTAACTGATTGATTAAGCTCATTAATGGAATTAACACTAGAAGTTGCCATAAATAATTCTCCTCACGTTTTAATAGAAGTAAATTTTTCACAGGTGTTGTCCATGAATTTGTAGAGACGCGAAATTTCGCGTCTCTACATTGTTTTCCACTCCTATATCTAATGAAGCAATCCCAACCCGCAAGCAAATTGCTTCATTCCACTTGCCTCCATTCGCTTCGGACGTTGTGTAATTAATTAGACATAGGAGTAGAAATTAATTATGCGTTGCCCGAAACTCTTGTAAAGACGTAGCATGCTACGTCTCTACATTTATGTCAATTCTGTCCGACTACTTATTGATGCAAAAACTGGCGTTGCTGATTTAGGCTATGCCAGAGAAATCATAATTCGGGTTGTTGTAGCCTGGATTTGACATGGCAGATGTTACAAGGTCAGGACTGCTGAGTAAATTGCTGACATCAGTGCCTATAGCTTGGCTGGGTCTAGTACTACCTAGAGATACCAGGTTGCCACTCACAGAGAAATTCCAACCTTCATTACCAATAAGTGTATTGCCATCACCACTGGCTTGAATTCGGTTTCCAAGGAGATTGCTGTTACTTACATTGGCAGTGTTGCCACTACCAAGGATGTCGTTGTTACTACCAGTCTGTCTATTGGCATTACCAACGATGTCGTTGTTATTGCCTAAGTTCCAGTTACCGTTACCGTTGGTTGTGTTGCCACTACCAAAATTCCAGTTACCATTACCGTCGGTTG
>CASBQC010000304.1 GCA_949127805.1 Nostocales cyanobacterium PMM_0081 | reverse complement strand
GTGGGTGAGGGGGGGAAAGAAGAATTGCTCCCTCTCTCTTCCCTTCCTCCCCTGCGTCGCAACCCAAAAGCAATATTGTCATACACTGTCATGTGGGGATAAAGAGCGTAATTTTGAAACACCATTGCGATGTCTCGTTCTTTGGGGGGGAGATCGTTAACTAAGCGATCGCCTACCCAAATATTCCCCCCAGTCATGGCTTCTAACCCAGCTATTAAGCGCAGCAAGGTGCTTTTACCACAACCAGAAGGTCCCACCAGGACCATAAACTCGCCATCTGCTACAGTCAGGTTAATCCGTCGCAAAACGTTGATATTTTCTGAATGTTCTGGTGTTGCGTCACTCTTATTTGCATTTTTAGTTTGCGAAACAACACCTTCCCCTTTCCGTGGGGGAAAACTTTTATAAACATTTTCTAAAAGAACTTGCGTCACGAGTAATTATTTATTGAAATTGTTATTAATAAAGGGTCAACAGTCAATAGTCATTGGTCAATGGTCAATATGAGTGACTTTGGACTTTTGACTTTGGACTTTTGACTTTGGACTTTTGACTCTCTTCGTACAATGTAGCGCTCATCATCTATGCTACATCTGAATACGAAAAGTAAAAAAAACAGCTTTTAGCACAAAAAGCGAACTACCTTTAATTTAAGAGCTTTTAGGAGGTGCGTTTATGACTGCTAATATATCCTCAAATCCTGTCCAAGAGTCAACCGTTAACCCTGCTCATGACATTCTAGACGTACAAACCACATCTTGTTGCATAGTCGGTGGGGGTCCTGCGGGTGCGGTGCTGGCTTTGTTGTTAGCGCGTCAAGGTATCCCGGTAATGCTGCTGGAAACACATAAAGATTTTGATCGCGACTTTCGCTTAGATACAATTCATCCGTCTGTGATGCAGATTATGGAGGAATTGGGTTTAAGCGATCGCTTGTTGCAATTACCCCATGCCAAGATGCGCCAAATTAGAATTCAGACTCCTAATGATACCGTTACCTTAGCAGATTTTAGTCACCTAAAAACTCGCTACCCATATATTACAATGCTTCCTCAGGTTAAGTTCCTAGAATTCATCATCATTGAAGCGCAAAAGTATGCGAATTTTAACTTAGTTATGGGTGCAAATGTACAGGAACTCATAGAAGAAAATGGGGTAATTCAGGGTGTCCGCTATCGGGGGCAAGGTGGCTGGCACGAAGTCCGGGCAATACTTACAGTCGGTGCAGACGGACGCCATTCCAAATTGCGACAACTAGGCGGTTTTGAATCAATTAACACCTCACCACCAATGGATGTGTTATGGTTTCGTTTACCCAAAAAACCAGGAGATGCTGAAGGTGGAGTAGGGCGTATCGGTCGCGGTCATATTCTCGCTATGCTTGAGAGGTCTGATTCTTGGCAAATTGCTTTTGTCATTCCCAAGGGTGGCTATCAAGAACTACGATCTGCGGGTTTGTCAGCATTAAGAAAGTCTATCGTTGATGTGGCACCAGAGTTACAAGACCGTATAGAAAATTTACAAGATTGGTCACAAATAGCTTTTCTCTCTGTAGAATCCAGCCGCGTCAAACGCTGGTATCATCCAGGACTGTTGCTTATTGGTGATGCTGCTCATATAATGTCCCCAATCGGCGGCGTTGGTATTAATTACGCGATTCAAGATGCTGTAGTTACCGCAAATGTACTTATAAAACCATTAAAAGCTGGACGTGTCAATGAACGCGATTTAGCGAAAGTACAGCGCAAACGCGAGTTACCTACACGCATCATTCAAGCATTTCAAGCTTTAGTTCAGAAGCAGATTTTTGCCCGTGTTCTCAACTCAGATGAGATTTTCCAACCTCCGGGTTTCTTGCGTCTACCCATTTTACGCGACTTGCCGGCGCGGTTGATTGCTTTGGGTGTGTTTCCCGTTCATGTGCAAACTTAGTACACACATTGCACCATATTCGTAGTCAAATTCTGCGATCCTTAATTTTTGGTTGAGACGTTCTGCCAGAACGTCTCTACAATCGTCTGGGATAAGTCAAGGAAAAACTCTGCGTTCCTCCGCGCTTACTTTGTGTTCCTCTGCGTTTAAAAAGCTATGATTTGACGCGCATTCCCATGATTTCTCGCCTGGAGCTGCGATCGCAAAGGACTTGAGGCAATTAGGCATGGTACAATAGTACTATTAAACAATTTCAGATTAATAGATGCACAATCGTGAGAAATAACGAATTTATTAATATATCGAAAAAATTGTCGAAAATAAAACATATATAGCCCCATTCCTAATAAACGGAGTAATTAATGAACAGTTGTATTTTGATGGCGGAAATTGTAGAAAATCCGCAGCTTCGCTACACCTCAGATAACCTAGAAATCACCGAAATGCTGGTGCGGTTTCCCGGAATGCGCCCGGATGACCCCCCAGCAACGCTGAAAGTGGTAGGCTGGGGTAACATGGCGAAAGAAATTCAGCAAAATTACCACGAAGGCGATCGCATCCTCATCGAAGGACGGTTAGGAATGCATACCATCGAACGTCGAGAAGGTTTCAAAGAAAAACGTGCAGAGTTGACAGTGCAACGCATTCATGCATTGGGAGCGGGTTTTGATATTAGTTCCTCACCAAGAATGGAAACTACCCCTCGACAATCAGAAGTCCCCGTGGCAGCTGCAACAAACTACCGGGAAGTTCCTCCTGTCGCAACTCCCCAAAAAACTGTACCCACTTACGAACCGCAGGTTGCCACATCCAAGGCAGAAAATGACTTTGGTGCTTTGTCTGAAGATGACTTCGACATTGAACCCAAACAAAGTGCGAAAAATTACGATCGCAATCCTTATCCCGCACCGGCACAAGACGAACCCAAACAAAGTGCGAAAAAGTCTGAGCGCAATCCTTATCCCGCACCACCACAAAACGAAGATATAGATGATATTCCCTTTTAAGCGGAAAGTGGTTCTTGGCAATTGTATCTGAGTTGATAACGGATGTAGCGTCAGGCTAGTTTACGCAGCTTTATTTGCTACATCCGTTAAAATTTAAGAAAAATTGTCATATATAATGCAAAATTTCCCTGCAAAGGTGTAACAATCAAAAAAATCAGTTCACCTGATTACAAAACCCCTGTTAAAATCCAGATAATTTTAAATTTAGTAAGTCACTATTAATACCCGACTGTTATGAGAGAAACTATCCTAGAGGTTCGCAATTTACAAGTTGAATTTTCCGATGATGGCAACAGCGTCAAAGCTGTAGATGGTATTTCCTTTGAGTTGCATCGGGGAGAGACTCTAGGAATAGTGGGAGAGTCGGGAAGCGGAAAATCAGTAACATCCTTAGCTGTGATGGGTTTGGTGCAGACCCCAGGAAGAATAAGCGGTGGTGAAATTTACTTTCACCATCAAGAAAATGCCGCACCAATCAACTTGGTAGAATTACCCCAAGAGCAAATGCAGCTTTATCGGGGTGGTGACATCGCAATGATTTTTCAAGAACCGATGAGTTCGCTCAATCCAGTTTATAATATAGGGTTTCAGTTAACAGAAGCAATTATGCGGCATCAGAAAGTGTCGCAAGGTGAAGCAAAACAAAAAGCGATCGCAGGTTTACAAGAAATGAAACTTCTTCCCAGCGATGACCAAATAAAAGAGCAATATTTTGAAACCTGGAAACAAACTTCTGTTAATTCATCAAAACCACTAGATGAGCGACAACTTACAGAGTTAGTCAAGCAACACAAAGACGCAATGCTGGAACGCTTTCCGCATCAACTTTCTGGGGGTCAGTTGCAGCGGGTGATGATTGCAATGGCAATTTCCTGCAATCCCTTACTATTGATTGCAGACGAACCCACCACAGCTTTAGATGTGACAGTCCAAGCCACAATTCTAGAGTTGATGCGCGAATTGCAGCAGCGTCGCGATATGGGAATGATTTTTATCACCCACGATTTAGGATTAATTGCCGAAATTGCCGACTCTGTAGCGGTGATGTACAAAGGTAAAATTGTCGAATATGGACTTGCAGCGCAAATTTTCAACAATCCCCAACATCCTTATACTAAAGGTTTGGTAGCTTGTCGCCCCTCACTTGACAGCCATCCCCAAAAACTCCTCACCGTTTCTGACTACATGAGTGTAGAAGAAACCCCAAACGGACAGGTTGTAATTCAAGGGAAAGAACCGCTAGCTCCAATAGAAGTTAGCAGAGAAGAAATTACTGCCAGATTAGCAAATCTTAACGAACAGAAACCGCTGTTAGAAGTCCGTGATTTGAAAGTTGGTTTCCCGGTGCGGGGTGCATTTGGAAAAACGACACGCTACACAATGGCAGTTAATGGGGTTTCCTTTGATGTGAAACCTGGGGAAACACTCGGATTAGTGGGAGAATCTGGTTGTGGAAAAACCACCCTTGGTAGAACTTTACTACGATTAATTGAGCCGATGAGCGGTGAGATTATCTTTGAGGGACAAGATATCACTCGCTTAAAAGGTGAACCGTTGCAAAAACTGCGCCGGCAAATGCAAATAGTCTTTCAAAATCCCTTTAGTGCGCTTGACCCCCGCATGAAGGTTGGGGACGCAATTATGGAACCGTTGTTAATTCACTCGGTTGGGAAGACATCTAAACAACGACATGAACGGGTCGCGGAACTTTTGGAGAGGGTGGGATTAAGTGCAGATGCGATTAAGCGCTATCCGCATCAATTTTCTGGTGGTCAACGTCAACGGATTTGTATTGCGCGTTCTTTAGCATTGAATCCCAAGTTTATCATTTGCGATGAATCAGTTTCCGCGCTGGATGTTTCGGTGCAAGCGCAAGTGTTGAACTTGTTGAAAGAATTGCAAGATGATTTTAACTTGACTTATATATTTATTTCCCACGATTTGAGTGTGGTGAAATTTATGAGCGATCGCATTTTGGTGATGAATCGCGGTGAAATTGTCGAACAAGGTATAGCCGAGAATATTTACCGCGCACCGAAGGAAGAATACACGCAGAGGTTAATTGCTTCGATTCCTACGGGCAGTGCGGAACGGGTGCAGAAGCGGCAATTACGAGCGTTGTAGGATTTATGACAATTTTACATGGCTGTTGATTTAGAGTTTGAGGAGTATTTTGAGGCGATCGCTGATAATTTTGGGCGATCGTCGAATTTATATACGCTGACTGATACACAAGATAATCCATTTGTACAGTGCGTAAGTCCTATACTCATAATTTTTTTCCTTGATGTTGACAATAAGAATCGTAACAGATTGTTGGTTATAAATTTTACCTATCGTTCTCAGGCATCGGCGATCACCAATGCAGTTTACCACGCAACAGGCAAGCGCGTCCGCGATTTGCCTATTACTTTAGATAAGCTGCTGTAGATACAAGCGATCGCTCTATCGATGAAAGCTGAATTACACGATAGGCGATCGCTATAACAGAATGTAAGATGGTTGAAACCCTTGCCATTGCTTCTCTTCGCTTCCCTCCGTTCGCAATGACATAGTTATAAATTTTTCCACCCACCTACTTAAGCAGTAATTAAGAAACTGTCAAGTATTTCCCCTGACACTGAATATTTTGAATACTTTGACAAATTTACGGCAAACGCCAAATCTTGATAGTTCCATCATAACTACCACTAGCTAAAAGTTTACCGTCTGGACTAAAAACAACAGAATTAACACCTCCTCTATGCCCTTTGATAGTGCGTATTTCCGCTCCTGTTGCCATATCCCATAATTTTATAGTGTTGTCATAAGCCCCACTAGCTAATATTTTGCCATCTGGACTGAAAGCCACAGAAATCACTCCAGACATAACTGATTCTGAAACAATACTGTAGGAATGTCCTGTCAACGTGCGGATTAAAATCCCTCTTTTTACATTCCAAAGTTTGATAGTATTGTCAGCACTCGCACTAGCAATGGTTTGTCCATCTGGACTAAAAACAATTTCGTCAATATACTTTAAATGCCCTTTGAGAGTATAAAGTAGTAATCCAGTTTTTACATCCATCAGTTTGATAGCATTGTCAGAACTATCACTAGCTAATATTTTGCCATCTGGACTAAAAGCAATAGGAGTCTGTGTGTCTACTGGGTTATTTGGATTACCTCCCAAGGAGCGGATTTGCTTACCAGTAGTTACATTCCATAGTAGGATAGACTCATCATAACCAGGTAAAGCAAGGGTTTTACTATCTGGACTGAAGGCAACAGACGTAACAACACTAGCTACAGGGGCTACATCTTCTGTATCTAAAGTATGAATTAGTGAACCAGTGTTCACATCCCACAGTTTGACAACTTCTTTTCTTAAAGCACCGGTACTAACTAGAATTTTGCCATCAGGACTGAAGGTAACAGAGAAAATGGCTGCTGGATGTCCACCCAATGCGCGGATTTTCTTCCCTGTTCCTACGTCCCAGATGTCAGTATTGTTGCTAAAACTATTCTTATTCCCACTAGCAATAGTTTTACCATCAGGACTGAAGGCAATATTAGACCAACCTTTGTTAGCATCTATAACCATAACTAGCTGGAGTTCTGCGTTTTTATCAGGAGATGGTGTGGGTTGAGGGGAATTACTTTGTGTCGGGACTGTTTGAGTAGGTAAGCGTGTTGTTTGTGGATTTTCAGTTACAGAAGTACAAGATTGCAAACACAAGAATCCTGTAAATCCTAAATAAATGAATAATTTCATTTTCAACTTAAAGTTAATTGCTAATGAAGGTATGTTGATTTACGATAAGCTTATTGCCTACTAACTATACAAATTTTATAAATATAAAATAACTGTGATAATACGGCTTAGATATAGCGTAGCTGACACCAGGGGCAAAGCAGTCTTAGCCTAACTTTATATATGGTTGCTCATTTACCCCCGCAAACTGCGGATCGTAGTTCTTGGGAAGCCCCCCCTGCCACTCCACTTTGTCGCAAGAGTTCTTAAATCTTGGCTTTGAATCTATGAGCAGGTATTGATGTGACTTTGTTTGTGAAGGTTAATTTCGGGAAAATCAACTCCAAAAACACAGAAAATTAAAAGTTTATAACATATAATTTCAATATTCCGTTGATGCTGAAAGTGATTCAGTAATATATGCAGATATACCCTCCAAATGCTCACTTATTGAATTGATGCACACAGATAAGTGTCGAATACTTATTAATTCCACTTGTGTCAGATGCTCATTTTCTTTTTTATCTTTTGGATAACGAAATGCTTGAGAAGATTTATCGATTTTAATAAATT
>CASBQC010000303.1 GCA_949127805.1 Nostocales cyanobacterium PMM_0081 | reverse complement strand
TGCCAAGATTTGAATTATAAATTCTGAAAAACTCCCCCAAATTAATTTAGTTTTAGTCTTTAGCAATAGTAATATCGCTGGATTTAATCAGCGCATATACATCTGTTCCCTCATATAGTTCCAAATCATCTACTGATGCTGTGGTAATAACCGATGTTAACTCAACTTCGTGAATTACCTTTATCGTCACTTGACTGCTAACTTCCCCGCGAATAACTTGTTTTACGACACCTTTAAGAATATTGCGAGAGCTAATTTTTAAAGGTTTCTTTTTTTCACTAATTTCTATCTGTGGAGTATCAGCAGTTTTCTTTCGTGTTTGCTTGGTTGGTAGTAGTGCTGACGGTGGGGAGGAGTGCGTATTTAAACCACGCACGAGTTCCCGCAAAATCTCCGTCTTGGTGCGCTGAGACTGGTGACAGAACTCTTCGAGAATTTTCCGTTCCTCGTCAGATGTTTGAAAAGTGACCCATCCTTGTTCTTTTCTTGGCATAGTTTTACCAGATTTATTGGTAGTTTTGAAGTTGTGCTGGTAAGATACTACCAAGCGTTAATTCTAGGCAAAAAATTTTCTCTAATTACTTGGAGCAAGGGATATTACTGCTAGTTCTGTGGTACTCGCAGCATCTTAGCAAAAAACCGTCTAGTCTTGATAGTGGCAAAAAATGATGCCGATACAAGTAGCTTATACAATCGTACAGACTCCAAGATTAATAAAATAGCGATCGCCTAACCTAAAAGCCTACAGGCTGGATAATGTAGAGACTTTGCGCTGTAGAAAGTCTCTACGGATTTACAACGTGGTAATTCAGTTGCGGATTCTTACAAATTAATTGCTAGCTTCTGTCTGCTTCCCAGAATAGTAATAAACCGCCGATAAAAACCACAAGGAAAGCGACAGGAAATATATTTCCATTTACTATTGCTGAACTAAATACGGCTGCTATTAAACTGATGCCGAACACGATAATTACCAAACCTAAAGATTTTCTTACCATAGATTCCCAACACCCTTGAAATATTTATGCAAGTTCTAGCTTTTCAGAAGCTAGCGATATAATTAAACCTTCACCTCATCGTATTTGGTTTATATTCAGCGTAAACATTATCAAATTGAAATGATAACATCCGTTGAAATATGCAAAAGTTGATTTTAATTATGCAATTATAAAAATACGTGAGTTCGATGAACCTCTCCCCAACCCCTCTCCGACGCGGAGAGGGGCAGAAATCTTCCTAATTTTAAACGAAAAAATCAAGGTTTCAAAGCCTCTCCCCCCGTGGGGGAGAGGAATGGAGAGGGGTTCTTTACATCCGTCGAACTCACGTTAAAAATACCTGAAAACAGATATACAATTTTGTATAATTAATATCTTGTCTGCGCTTATTTGTAGTAAGCACTCTTAGTGCTTAAAACTTAAAACCGAAGTTATGAGGGCTGAAGCCCTCACTACGAATCAGGAGAGTATTTAACCTGTCTTTCTAGAAACCACGCTAACGCGGCTAATCCTAATAATAAGGGTGTCAACCAATCACCCCAACGTACATAAAAAGTCTGCGTTTGCCGGCGATAAATTGTTTCCCCATGAGTTTCGTAGGTATTATGTCCAGATATCCACAAAGTTTTGCCGTGAGGATCAACAAAAGCTGAATATCCCGTATTAGTTGCCCGCACTCCCCATC
Organism: Nostocales cyanobacterium PMM_0081; assembly: GCA_949127805.1. GTDB lineage: Bacteria > Cyanobacteriota > Cyanobacteriia > Cyanobacteriales > Nostocaceae > Hassallia. The sequence goes on along the minus strand of CASBQC010000303.1, from coordinate 13,377 downwards.
TATCAGTTTCAATTGCCCGCATGATATCTTGAGCATGGTGTTGAGCAGGCATAGCAGCGCTGTAATGGGCATCGTTAGAAGGGCTAAGTATAAATTGTCCACCGGCGGCAGCTTGACGACGGAATGGTTCGGAAAAAGCAGATTCGTAACAAATACCAACAATAGCACGACCAAAAGGTGTGTTAAATACTTGATTTGGTGAACCAGGAACTTGGTGTTCGTCTAAAGGTGATAACCGCTGAATAATACCACCTAAAATTTCCTCAAAGGGAACATACTCGCCAATCGGAACTAACTTTGCTTTGTCATAACGACTGAAAATTTCTCCATTACCAGTAAAGGTAAATAAGCTATTTGTATAACTGCGTCCTCGTTCTCCAAAAGCACCAATCCAAGCAACTACACCTTTTTCCCGCACTGCTGCGATGAGGGAAGTTTCCTTTAAGTCACGCTGAAAAAAAGGTAAAGCTCCTTCTGGGGTTAAAACTGCATTTATACCTTGATTTGCTAATGTTAAATATCCAGTAGTATAACCTTCGATCGCACGACGAAAACCTTCAGGGTAAAGTTTGATTTCGTTAGGAACATTCCCCTGAATAACTCCTACTTTTAACGCGGTTTCTGGTGGTTGCGCGAGGGGACGACTGTATAAACTAAAGCCAATAAAGTGGAGAATAATTAACAGTCCTGCGGCAACTCCTAAATATTTATTAACCAACCCCAGAGACACAGAGGAAATTCTCTCTGCGTTCTCTGCGACTCTGCGGTTCGTTATCCATGCTTCAGCAACCAAGCCATTCACGGCGACAATTGATGCTGTCACCGCACTGGAGCCTGAGAGTTGACCTAAATGTAAAATTACGAGATTATACGGACTTTGAGTGTAAGAAATAGAACTCCACCACAAAGCGCCATGACTCAAAAGTGCTTCTAACCCACACCAAAGGGCTGTACCAATGAGAACGCGAGTAAATCCATTTTGGCTGGAAATCATTCTCATAGCGATCGCCCAAACAGCAACTAATGCAGCTCCCCACAAAGTAATAAATGTCCAACAAAATAAAGCTATTCCCAAACTTGCTAACCAAGGAACACCCATCCAAGTCATCGGATGAATTCCAGTAATCCAGGATAGGGCAAGACCGTGATAACCTATACCCCAAGCGAGGGCTAGGAGGAGGGGAGGAGGGGAGGATAGAAGAGATTGTTTTTGGCGTATCTTAGAATTGACAATTAATACCCACAAGGGGGCAAGGGCAATCCAAGCTAAGAACCATACATTAAATGGGGCAACGGTAAGCCCCATCAAAGCACCACTTAACAAGGATGAAGTGTAAAGGCTAAAGGCTGAAAACAGCTTTTTTGTTTTATACTTCATACTTCATCCTTTATCTTTTATTCCACCTCTGCCGCATCACCTATATCGGATGTCACCTCACCTATATCGGATGCCATCTCACCCGTATCGGGGGGAACGATCGCAACTCCGGTAATTGCGTCATCTTCGTCTAAACGCTGCACTCGCACTCCAGTGGCAGATCGCGATTGGATAGAAATGGCATTTGTCGCCTGCCTGATAATAATACCGCGATTAGTAACCATCATGATTTCGTCATCGCTGTTGACAATCTGCAAAGTCGCTAACTTGTCTTTGGTTTTCCGGTTTTTGAACTTGGTTGCCATTAAACCTTGACCGGCACGATTTTGCAAGCGGAATTGAGCAACTGGGACGCGTTTGCCATATCCTCCCATTGTAATTACCAACACCCAAGGACCAATACTGGCGTTAGGGGGAATTTCTGGTGATTCTTCTTCAGCGATGATTTCTTCTGTTTCGATATCCTCGATTACATCAACTTCTGTTTCTGTAACCGTATCCAAAGTCTCAAGAATTGCGGCTGGTAAAATTGCCATACCCACCAGTTCATCACCTTTTTTCAACTTCATGGCTTTGACTCCACGAGTCGCTCTACCTAGAGGACGCAATTGCTCTTGGGTACAGCGAAAGTGAATTGCCATACCGAGACGAGAACCAATGATGATGCTGTCTTCTACTCTAGCGCGTCCTACCCAGCGGAGTTGGTCGCCTTCTTCGAGAGATATGGCAATTAAGCCGTTGGCGCGAATGTGGCTAAATGCTTCTAATGCGGTTTTTTTGATGTTTCCGCCTTTGGTGAGCATTACCAGATATTCGTCGCTGCTAAACTCGGAAACGGGGACAATAGAGGTGATTTTTTCCTCTTTGGGAATCGGCAGCATTTGCACGATTGGTGTGCCGCGTGAGGTACGGGAACTGACGGGAATTTGATATGCTTTGACGCTGTAAACAACTCCGCGATCGCTAAAAAATAAAACACTGTCGTGATCGCAGCAACTCAAGAAATGCTCAACGGTGTCATCATCTTTCACCTTAGCGGCAGCTTTACCTCTGGTAGCACGATTTTGCGCTTCAAAGGTGTTAACAGGCATTCGTTTGATGTAACCTTGTTTAGTAATCAAAACAATCGCTTTTTCATTGGCGATCAAATCAAGGTCATCTAATTCCCCTTCACCTAATGAAATTACCGTGCGGCGAGGTGTAGCATGAATTGCTTTTATTTGGCTAACTTCGGTTTCAATGATTTCTAAAATCCGTTCCCGTCGTGCCAATATATCTTGCAAGTTGGCAATTTGATGTTGTAAATCGTCGTGTTCTAGGCGAATTTTATCTGCTTCTAGTGCTGTTAAACGTCGCAGTTGCATTTGCAAAATTGCGTCTGCTTGCACTTCTGAAAGTCCGTAAGTTGTGATTAATTCACCTTTTGCTGTGGGTGCATCGGGTGAATGACGAATTAAGTTAATAATTGCATCTAAATGTGATAAGGCAATTAATAACCCTTGTAAAAGATGATCGCGTTCTTCGGCTTTTCGCAGTTCGTATTGTGTTCTTCTAGTAATCGCTTGGATACGAAAATCTAGGAAGACGCTTAAGAATTGCTTGAGAGTAAGAACTTGCGGTTCAGCGTTTACCAACGCCAGCATATTTGCGCCAAAGTTGGCTTGTAAAGGCGTTTGCTTGTAGAGGTTGTTTAAAACGACGCGGGGATAAGAATCGCGCTTGAGTTCGATGACAATTCGCATTCCATCGCGATCGCTTTCATCCCGAATATCTGCAATTCCCTCTAAGCGCTTTTCGTTCACCATTTCGGCGATTCTTTCAATTAGCGCCGCTTTGTTGGTTTGATAGGGCAATTCGGTGATGATAATCGCTTCTCTATCCGGGCGTCCGCGTTGTTCTACGGTTTCAATTGTAGCTACGCCCCGCATGGTTATGGAACCGCGTCCGGTGGTGTAAGCTTCTTTAATCGCTGCCGTTCCCAGAATCGTAGCCCCCGTAGGAAAGTCGGGACCGTGGATATATTGCATCAACTCGAGATCGGTGATTTCCGGGTTGTGAATCAACGCTAGGAAACCATCAATTAATTCGCCCAAGTTGTGGGGAGGAATGTTAGTTGCCATCCCCACAGCAATCCCAGAAGAACCGTTGAGGAGTAACTGGGGAATACGTGACGGTAGGACTGTCGGTTCTTGCTGGGAACCGTCGAAGTTATCAGCAAAGTCTACGGTTTCCGATTCGATGTCTTGCAGTAGGGCAGCGCTGGTTAAAGCTTGCAAGCGACATTCAGTGTAACGCATTGCCGCTGGTGGGTCGTTGTCTACTGAACCGAAATTACCATGCCCGTTGACGAGAGGCGATCGCATGGAAAAATCTTGCGCCATCCGCACCAAGGCATCATACACTGCTGTGTCGCCGTGGGGGTGATATTTACCCAACACTTCCCCGACTACACGGGCGCATTTTTTAAACGGACGGTCTGCTGTCAACCCCAACTCATGCATGGCATAAAGGATGCGGCGATGCACAGGTTTCAGACCATCCCTGGCATCTGGTAACGCCCGACCTACAATTACGCTCATGGCGTATTCAAGATAAGACCGGGACATTTCGTTCCGCAGATCGGTGGCGATTATCCTATCCTGGGAATAAGTCATATAACCTTAAAAAACTCCAAAATTGGCAGATTTTAGCTTTTGTAATTCAGTAAACGCCGAATTATTCCAAATTACTCTTGAATAATGGCAATTATTTGTTACAATTCTAGCACATTTTGCCTTCGTTTGCCGGGACGCAATTGTAGAGACGTAGCACTGCTACGTCTCTAGGGTTTCTGGATAACACATATTTAAATTCGGTCAATGTCTAAGTTTGAAAAGTATTAGGCGAATATAATTCGCTACTACACAAACCAAGTCCGCCTACGCGGACTAATGAAAAATTAAGGTTTTTGAACCCACGCAGGTGGTGAATCTAGTTGGCGGTGTCGGTTTCCGTCCCGCCAAACTAGTGAACCCGAAGGGGTTTTGTCTGTTTAGCCGCGACTTCCAGCGAATATAATTCGCTACTACACAAACCAAGTCCCCCTACGCGGACTAATGAAAAATTAAGGTTTTTGAACCCACGCAGGTGGTGAATCTAGTTGGCGGTGTCGGTTTCCGTCCCGCCAAACTAGTGAACCCGAAGGGGTTTTCTCTGTGTAGCCGCGACTTCCAGTCGCCAAGGCAAGTAATAAATTAGACTTTTCAAACAACCTCTAATAGGTCTGCGGGAATTTTGATTTAAAGGATACAATTGAAATCGCTGTATCCTGCTGCCCACTTTGCTGCCGCTATGTTCCCAGTTATCTATTCTGACGAGTTTTTGGAACACAAAACTGGATATCTTCATCCAGAAAAGCCAGAAAGATTAACAGCGATCGCCTCCGCTATCAAAGCAGCTGCCTTTGCAGAACAAATTGAATGGCGATCGCCTACACCAGTATCCCAAGCGCTCGATCTGATGTCTGTTCTGCAACAAGCACACAGCGATCGCTACATTCAAAAAGTCCAAGAAATCGCTTCTACCGGCGGTGGTTATTTGAATGGAGATACGCCAATTTCCCCACGCAGTTATGATGTAGCGTTATTGGCAGTGAGTGCATGGTTAGATGGAATTAATGCTGTGCTAGCAAACCAAAATCCCGCTTTTGTGCTAGCGCGTCCACCAGGACACCACGCCGAAAGTGATGCAGGGATGGGGTTTTGCTTATTTTCTAATGCAGCGATCGCGGCTCTTTACGCTTTACAAAAACCAGGAATTCAACGTGTCGCTATCCTCGATTGGGATGTACATCATGGTAACGGTACACAGGCGATCGTTGAAAGTAACGAGCAGATTGCTTACTGTTCTTTACATCAATACCCGTGTTATCCCGGTACTGGCAGAGCCACAGAACGCGGTTTTCATAATAACGTCTTAAACTTACCTGTGCCACCTGGTAGCGATGTGGCAGTATATCAGCCATTATTTGAAAAAAAAATAATCCCCTTTTTAGCCAACTTTCAGCCAGATTTACTAATTGTCAGTGCTGGTTATGATGGAAATGCTGACGATCCTTTAGCAATGATTAATTTACAACCAAAAGATTATGGTTTATTCACTGATTATTGTTTGAAATTAACTCGAAAAATTCTTTTTGGTTTAGAAGGTGGCTACGATTTTAAAACACTTTCTCAATCAGTAGTTTCCACAATAGAACGCTGTTTATTACCGTAGTAAGCGTTTCAACGCTTATTAATAGTATTCCCGTAGTAATACCATTTCTATATGAAGATGCGCCTAATTTAGCCCACGTAGGTGGGCTTTGTTTGTATAGCCCCAGGCTTCCAGCCTGAGGGTATTAATGTGCTTTCGCGTCAGCGATTTACAAAGCTAGATTCATTAACAGGAACATTGCCAACTTTTGACTCGCCCAAATAGTTATAAACTGCTCTTGACACTTGACGAATAAAGCTTACGGCTCCATCATCATAGTTCGGTCTGCGTACCAAAATACCCGCTAAATAGCTTTTCCCGTTTGGCATTTGAATTATGCCTGCATCGCCCAATACAAATCTGAGTGTACCAGTTTTGTGAGAAATTATCGCATTTTTATCTATACCAGCCGGAAGTAAAGACCTATTGCGAGTCCCACGCATGATTGCTAAAACTTGATTGCGGCTTTTTGGTGATAGCAAACGATTGTTAGAAAGTAATGCTGACAATCTTACCAAATCTTTCGGGCTAGTTGTATTCGTACCACCCACATCAGGAAGATTATTCCGAATTACTGTATTTTGCAAGCCCCAATTACGAAAACGTTGATTTAATTTAGTTTCTCCACCCAAACGGTCGATAATCATATTAGTTGCGGTATTATCGCTAATAACTATCATATTAGTTAGAGTTTGCAGAACGCTGAATTTTGTATTTACAGGTTTGTATTGCATTGTTCCAGATTCCCCTGCAATTAAACCACGACGCATCACCAAGCTTTCATCTAACTTAATTCTCCCTGCGTCTATTTCTTCAAACAAAGCTACCAAAACCGGAAACTTGATAGTACTAGCTGCTGAAAATATCTTTTCACCATTAATATCTACATAGTTACCTGTTTGTAAATCTAAGAAAAACATTCCCGGATTTAAAGAACGATAGCGATTCATTAATGCTTTGATTTGGGAATTTAAAACTGGTATTTCTTGACCTAAATTTATAACTCCTGCAAAGGTAGAAGCATCAGTTGGTGCGATCGCAATATCTTGGCGGTTTTCACCACTCGAAAATGATATCTCATTTGGCTGACGGTCAATTGATGAAAAATTCACCACCCAATGCGATCGCGAATCACCTTTAATTGAAAGACCTTGAGGAGAAATATTGTAACCAGGTGCTAATTCAATTACTAATCGAGTGCTTTGTTCATCAGGTTGTCCAATGCGAATTTCTTTAACAGCTTTGCCAAAGCTTTGTCGCATAGTTGTAGTGTCAATAGTCGTTCCAGGTAAGTCAATGACTAACCGTTTAGGGTTATCAAGTAAAAAAGCTTTAGGCTGTATACCAGAATCGGTGGTGATATGCAACTGATTTTGAGCTTGGTCAAAATACCAGGATTCTAATTTAGCTGCATTTGCTTGCTCAGACATTAACACTAAACTAGCCAAGCTTGCCAAAAATAAGCGACATTTCATGTGTGTCTTTAAAAAGTATTTACATTTACTTAAACTTTATTTACCAGAATTTTGCTTTGCATCAGGAAAATAAAATACAAAAAAATCAATAAATATTTAATAACTAAAAGAAATAATAGAAAAACTGTGCAATTGCCCTTGACAAAAACATTTAAAATTATTAGTTAATAACCAAAAGGGTGAATAAACACCCACGACCTAGACGAAGAGATGATAACTGATGTTTCCACCCTGCTGATAAATTTTGGTCAGCGTTCTTCAAGTTAAAACATAAGGGGTTGCATAACCTTAGAATGAATCGTAGAGACGTTCCGATAAAACGAATCGTAGAGACGTTCCATCGGAACGTCTCGCTCAATAGTCAAATCCTCTTACCCCTTTGCCCTGAAGCGTTGCAACCATCTGCATCCCCCCTGGTGCGGCTAAAGTCAAACCACGACGCACAGGACGCACAGGACGCTTATTCACTCTTGATAGTTGAAACTGAGAAAGAATTGTTGCCAATACCAGTTTCATTTCATACTGAGCAAAAGCCATACCAATACAGCGACGATTACCACCACCAAAGGGTAAATACTCGTATTGGGAAAATTGTCTTTCTAAAAAGCGTTCTGGTTTGAACTGCTTCGGTTGTGGGTAGACTTCTTCGCGCTGGTGCGCTAGGTAGATACTGGGAACTACTACAGTTTTTATTGGTAGATGATAGCCCATAATTTCAATTGGGGATTTGACTACCCGAATAAAACCATTCATTGCAATCGGATAAATTCGCAGTGTTTCTTGGCAAACTGCATTTAAATAAGGCAGTTTAGCAATGATACTCGGATCTGGGTTGTTATCAACAAAAGCGAGTTCTTTTAATAGCTTCTCACGCACTTCTGGTAAATAATCAATCCAGTAAAAAGCCCAAGTCAATGCAGAAGCTGTGGTTTCATGTCCAGCAACCAGCATCGTCATTAACTCATCGCGTAATTCTACATCTGACATCGGCTGTCCGTCATCATAACGAGCAGACATCATTAAACTGAGGATATCTTGGCGATTTTGGTTTGATTGAGTTCTTCGTTCTTCAATTAGAGCATAAACGAGTTTATCAATTTGTTCCATCAAGCGCAGCACCCGACCCCAAGGACTCCATGCACCTAAATCTTTTTGCATAAACCGAAAAAAGAAAGCAGCGGACATTAAAGGGGAACCCATGAAATCCAGTACGGATGTCAGTAGCTGACGAAGTTCTTGAAAACGCTCTCCCTCATCTAAACCAAAAACAACTCGCAAGATGGCACGCATGGTGATTTCTTGCATTGACGAACGAATATTAAAAGGCTTGTTAATTTTCCACTCGTCGCTTACTTGCTGGGTAATTTGGCGGATAGTTTCACCATAAGCTAGCATTCTATCACCATGAAAAGGAGGGGTTAATAGTTGACGTTGGCGGTGGTGGCGATCGCCATCCAGTAAAATTAAAGAATTATCCCCTAGCAAAAATCTTAAACCCCGATTTCCCCTTCCACTCTCAAAATGCACAGAATCAGCAGCAAAAATCTCTTGTAGTGCTTGCGGATGGCTAAAGTAGACAATGGCAGAATCAGTCGTATTTGAAAGAGTGAAGGTGTCACCATAAACTTTCGCAAAATCATCAGCGTATTCCAACGGCTGAAAAATAAATTTTATCCGCCGCACAAAAATCGGCATTTTTGGTCTATCAGGTAGGCTTTGGTTGGCTGTCATATACGCTTCTAAAGTTGATGGCTTCTCGATTCTATCGTTGCCTATTCAAGAGGGAAATGCCCAATGCCCGACTTTGCCCAATGCCCCATGCTTTTATGTCACACAAAGCGGTATAGTCTTGTAAGGTAGCGTCAGTAGCAAAAATTAAGTGGTAAAAATCATCGCTATCCTCAACGGCAAAGGTGGCGTGGGTAAAACCACTACCGCAGTAAATCTGGCTGCAATATTTGCTAAAGAGAAAAAGGTTCTTCTCATTGATGCAGATATTCAAGGTTCTGCTAGTTGGTGGTATAGCCGCAGTCGGGATGGTATGGGGTTCGACCTATCCCAAGAGACAGATCCTCAACTTTTAGGTAATTTAGGAAAGATAACAGGTTACGATTTAATAGTGGTAGATACGCCCCCGGCGCTGCGGTCTGAAGCTTTAGCGGCGGTATTGGCGATCGCAAACTATTTAGTTTTGCCTACACCCCCAGCACCAATGGATTTAGCTGTCCTAATTGACACAATTCAAAAAGCCGTTACTCCCTTGGGAACACCCCATCGAGTGTTATTAACAAAAGTGGATACACGGAGTTTGGGAGAAGCACAGGAAGCTAAAAATACCTTGGTACAGTTAGGAATACCTGCTTGCAATAACTTTATCCGTGCTTACAAAGCACACGAACGAGCAGCCCTAGAAGGTATGGCGATTAATCAATGGCGAGGAAATAATGCACGCGAAGCGGAGTCAGACTACCGCCGCGTAGCTGATGAATTAAAGCGTGATTGGAGGAAATTATGGTTAAGAGACGTGTAGCTGACGTGCTACAAGAAGAAGCACAAAAATTTACACCAGAGGAAAGCGAATCTGCGATCGAAGTTGCCGCTCTTGCAATTGTAGAAGATGCTGAACTAACTCAGGAATTGTCAATAGACACACCTGAGCAAACGAATGCTAGACGCACAAGTCCAACCAAAGCGGATTTAGAAGCAACAGTAAAACAGTTGCAAGAAACTTTAGAACAATCACGCCATAAAGAAAAAAAATTAGAGCAAAAAAATAGTGATTTGCAGTCAGTTTTGTCTCAAGAGCAAGCGCTTTTGTCAGAACAAAAAACATTAGTAGAACGTTTGACAAAAGAGCTTGATGATGCTAAGAAAGCTGCTCGACAACTTGCCCAAGCTAATTCCCAGCTTATAGAAGAAAGCAATGTTCTCAAACAAGAAAAAGAAAATATTCACCAAAGCATTGTTGTCAAACAAGAAAAGGAATTCATCCCAGCTAGCAGTTACAGAAAATCACACCATTCATCAGAAAGGCTGCCGCAACATCAACCTCAGCAAAATCAATTGAAACCATCTGATAGCTACAGAAAACCACACCAATTATCAGAAACGCTGCCGCAACATCAACCTCAGCAAAATCAATTGAAACCAGCCAGTAGTAGCTACAAAAAATCACACTACTCATCGGAAAATTCGCCGCAAGAGCAACCTGAAGAAAAAGAATTTAAACCAGCCGGTAGCTACAAAAAATCACACCGTTCATCGGGAAATTTAGCGCAAAATCAACCGGATGAAGGTGCTGATACTTCTTCTCAGATGTGGTTACTTGATTAAATGATTTAAATATTGCGTATATGACAGCTTTAGTAGCTCAAGCCTCTCTTGGATGCGACTATAAAGCTTTATATTCGCAACAGTAAGGAATAGTTGATAATAGCGATCGCCATATTCCCAAGTACTTAATAAAAAGTAAGCTTTGTTTGACTAAAAATCTCAGTCCTCGCATAGATTTTTAATTAAATCAAAGTAATCCTTGCGGTTACGGAGAGTATTAGCTGCTTATTTTTGGATGTACAACTTAAGAGCGATCGCCTACTTTTCCCATTCCTCCGCACACTGAAATTGCGATGCTCCCGTGGTGCGTTACACCTCGCGCTTCGCACTTTACACGCGAATGGTGCTTGCTGTCCTGGAACTGAAAGTTAATATTTATTGAATGTTACAATTTACAAGTCTTGATGCGCGAAAATAAAAAAACTTCAGTCCAGCACCACGTCCAACCAGACGGTAGGGAAAAGTCGTGACGCAAACACCAGGGAATAGCACCCTCCGCAGTCCCCACGCCCCAAAATGACTCCAATCTTACCGGTGCTATCCCAGCCAACCGCCCTGGGAGATGACCTTGGGGGGCATTCAAGGAGAAAATTAAATCGGAATATCCCACTAAGTCAGAGTCATAAGGAAACCACTTGCTTTTGACACGCCACCCCAGACGCTCCTCCAAAAGACGCTCTGTTGCTGTGATCTACTTTGCCGCCAATTTCCTGCCAGATGCGCTGCTGCACGCTAAAGCCGAAGTGTCCATTGCTATACTTTACCCAGAGATCGTCAATAGTGCGTAAGTCTTGACAAGAAAACTTTTCCATGTCTTCATTTCTCAGCCAGCCTTCTTCTTCTCGATTAGCTACCTTGAGCAACAGATTCGCAGTTTCTTTATCGGCTTGTTTCCATTTCCCGGCTGCTAATAGATCACCCAACCGTGTATTGTCTGGTTTCGGCTTAGGTATATTTGGGTTTTTTGTCAGAAGTTTAGGAGTTAGATTCTCTAGAATACCTTCTAAGCGAATTGCAGCGCAGCCATGTTGGTAAGCATACTCAACAGAGCCTCCAGCTCCTAGCGCATCGTAAAAAGCTACACTAAATGCAATTGCGGCTCGATCGCCAATTTCCTGACTCATGCCAATCACATAGTTAACGTGTCGAGCGATCGCTTTAGCTGGAATCTCTGAGTAGCAGGCATTAAGTACTACACATTCCACCTTCCAAGCGAACGACTCGAACAGTGCCGCTAATCCTTCTGCATCGACAAACTTGACTTGTCCTTTTTCATCCTCAAATTCCAATCCTCCATCCCCTGCCCCATGTCCAGAAAAATGGACAATCTGCGGTTCGACATCCAACATAGCTCGTCGAAAGTCTTTCGGACGCACTGCCCACATTGACTTTATGACAAATTGATCGCGTTTCTGCGATCGCTGCAACCCTAACTCAATCTCACGCACTTCTTCTTCCAAACGTCGTGACGTACCTTTGGGATTCGCTGTCAGAATTAAGATTTTCTTAACCAAAATATTAATATTTATTCAAAAGTTTGGGACAGGAATGATTGCACGCTCATGTAGCTTTTTCAACCAGCAATCAACTAGATCCGGAATGAGGGCAAAAAATTTTACTCTTCTAGGTATGATGACACTTAAGGGTAGAGTGAGCAATAGCTGTTAGACTAATTGCAAGACATCCTGAAATTCTAAAATATGTTGTGCCGTAATTTGCGGCTGTTCTAAGTGAGGGACATGACCGCAATCTGAAATCCAGATGAGTTTACTATGTGGAATTGCCTTGTTAAATCTCTCGGCATCCACAGTTCCCAAAATTTTGTCAGAATCGCCCCATAAAATCAGCGTAGGTTGCTTAATTTGTGATAAAGCTTTAACTTTAAAACTACTGTAACCACCACTTTTAGTAAAAGCAATTAAAGCTAAATGCCAACTAGGCATTTCTAAATGTAACGCTGCACATAATTGAGCATCAGTTGAAGCGAGACTTTTGTTTTTATAAGCAGCCTGAGAAATGCTTTGACGTATCTTCGGGTTACGCAAGAACTGAGCCGCAAAATAATCCAACGGTGGAAACATAAACTTACTCAACGGTGAACTACCCGTTAAACCAGCACTGTCAATTAAAACTAGCTTTTGCACAGCTTCTGGGTAAGTCAGAGTGAAATCAATCGCTGCTGCACCCCCCATTGAAGCACCCACCAAAATTACAGGTTGATTAATCAGAGTTTTCCAGAAAGAATAAAGATGACTTTTGATAGCAGTGCTACTAAACTGTATTCCAGAAACTCTATCTGTAAACCCAAAACCCAACAAATCCACTGCCAAAGTATCATTATTTTCTGCTAATAATGGCAAAAGGCGACGAAATTCTAACAAAGAACTGTCAAAGCCGTGAATTAATAAAATTGGCGTTGAACCACTTCCCTTATGTACATAAGTTGTGGTAATTGGTTGTGTACTCAGGGGAGTACTTATCGCTATCTGCTCAATACTTTGAGCGAGTGCGATCGCCGAAGCTTCTCTTAATTGCTCAACTGCGGCAGGAAGAAAACTAGCAAACATAAATTTTAGTTTACCTTGTACAAGTAAACATAGCAATTCTATCTTTAAAACTCAAAAACTATATCGTCAAAATATTTTATCGCAATCCTGAATAAAAGCGTTAAATTAGCCACCTCTATTTCTCTCTTCCTCTGCGTTCTCTGCGATCTGGTGCGGTTCGTATAAAAAAAATTATCACAACTCATCTAGTATTACTATATATGAATAAATGGATACTCAGCCCTAACGAAGCCAAGCAATTAATATCCCAACGTGCGACAATTCTTGATACTCGCAACAAATTAGCATGGTTTATTGGACATATACCGGGCGCTATTCACATTACCTGGCAAGAATTTTCGCAACCAGAAAAACCTTACCGAGGCAACCTCCTAAAAGACGAAAATCTCCT
>CASBQC010000302.1 GCA_949127805.1 Nostocales cyanobacterium PMM_0081 | reverse complement strand
GACTACTTGTTTTCTTCTTGGTTGTGTCGTCCCTCCTCTTGCTGGCGGAGTTCGTTTAAAATGGCGCTACCATTGTTGAAGGGATTTAAGGCGATCGCTGCTGATGCGAGTTCGGTGACTTGGTGGAGTTCTTGCCAACTGGCGCCGGCGCGACGAGCTGCGATCGCGCGATCGCGTGCGGCTGGGACACCCATAACTAACACCATCCCAAACAGCATTAATTGCGTTGTCTTGGTGTCAAAAGTTTTGTTGTAGAAAGCGCGAGCTGACTCAGTAAGTCGCAACTTTGAGGGGTCTATTTCACTACTAAACTCGAATTTTGCCTTCGGTAATGGTGGCACTTCACCAAATAATTCGGCGTAGCTATCACCAAAGGCTGCAAGGTCGGGGGGTAAATTGGTCGATTGGGTGTTAGACATAATAAAAGAATAAAACCTTGAGTATAATCTAGCTGTCTATCAGATTAACTTTTAGGCATTGCTGAATTGATGCATGAATCCGGATGTAGAGACGTTCCGCTGTCCCCGTCTCTACAATATTAGGACTTACGCACAAGTCACGGACGGGACGAACCGCACTCCTATCGCAGAGTACACGGAGGAATAAGAGTTTGAACAGCAGGCATTCCCAACGAGAATTACAGCAACTTATCTGGCGTAATTGGTAAATCTCGGATGCGCTTGCCAGTGGCGTGATAAACTGCGTTTGCCACCGCTGCGGCTACTCCTGTGATGCCGATTTCCCCTACACCTTTAGCACCGAGAGCATTGACGTGGGGATCTTTTTCTTCCACAAAATAAGCTTCAATTGCCGGAACATCGGCGTTTACAGGTACGTGATACTCTCCCAAATTGGGGTTGACAATGCGCCCGAATTTATGATCCGTGACAGTTTCTTCAAATAGCGCCATGCCTAAACCCATAGTAATGCCGCCAATCATTTGCGATCGCGCTGTCTTCAAATTCAGCACTCGTCCTGTACCAAAAGCCCCCACAAACCGCCTCACACGCACTTCTCCTAAATCGAGATCGACACGCACCTCAGCAAACTGTGCGCCAAAGGAGTGCATTGAGTACTTCTTATTTTCTTCGTCAAACTTAACATCAAAGTTAGCTTCCACTTGGTTAAGATTTTGCCGCTTCAGTATATCTGCGTAACTTTCGCTTTTGACTTTATCGCTTTTAACAAATATTTGCCCATCTTCAAAAGCGATTTCTGTTTCTGGGATATTGTAAAGAGGCGATCGCTTATCTGCACGTGCAATATCCAGCACTTTTGCACGTGCTGCTTTTGTCGCACCGGCAACTGCACTACCCACTGACGCAACTGTCGCCGAAGCACCAGAAACAGGCGCATTCGGTAAGTTAGTATCACCGAGTTCAAATCGCACCCGCTCTACAGGCACACCCAACACATCGGCGATAACTTGCGCCATCACTGTTGCCGTACCCGTACCCATTTCGTGGGTGCCGCTTTGGACAACGACGCTACCATCAAGCATAATTTTGGCTACGGCACTGGCACCAAAGCGATACACAGGATAGGTGGCTGTTGCCATGCCCATGCCAATTAAATAACGCCCATCGCGCATAGAACGCGGTGTGGGGTTGCGTCGCGACCAACCGAACTTCTCCGCGCCGAGTTGGTAACATTCCTTCAGCGACTTGCTCGACCAGGGCAGCTTTGTATCGGGGTCTGTCTCTGCGTAATTACGCAAACGCAACTCAATCGGGTCTAAATTTAACTTATAAGCGAGTTCATCCATCGCCGATTCTAAAGCAAAAGTTCCCGGAGCTTCCCCAGGAGCGCGCATAAATGTGGGTTGCCCTTTGTTAACCTTGACAACCCGCTGTGAGGTTTGCAAGTTCGGGGTGGCGTATAGTATGTGGGTTGCGATGGTGAAGGCTTCGACGAATTCACCCACCGCGTCTTCACAACTGTGGGAAATGCCTTTATGAGCGATCGCCGTCAAGCGACCGTCACGTTTTGCCCCCAGTATAATTTGCTGCTCTGTTTCCGCTCGATGTCCGACATTGGTAAACATTTGTTGGCGTGTCAAAACTAACTTCACCGGACGCCCCACGGAACGAGCCGCAAGGGCAGCAAGGGGAACATGCGACCACATACCACCTTTACAGCCAAACGCCCCGCCGATAAAATGGCAGACGACACGCACATTTTCTTCGGGAATGCCAAAGGCGATCGCCAGAGTTTTCCGCTCACCAAATGTATTCTGCGTTGCATCGTATACGGTGAGTTTGTCACCCGACCACACAGCGGTTGTGGCATGAGTTTCTATCGGGTTGTGATTTTCGGTGGGTGTGGTGTAAGTTTCTTCTACCCGCACTTCAGCTTCAGCCAAACCTTGTTCTAAATTGCCCCGTGCGATGTCTGCTGGTCTGAATCCAACGGCACCTTTAGGCATAACCGCTCGTTCCCGTTGCATCTCTGTGACAAACGGTTGCTCATCGTAAGCGACACTTACCAAAGATGCTGCGTGGATGGCACGTTCCAAAGTATCAGCAACTACAACACCGATATATTGTCCGTGGTGATATATATTGCCATCTACTAAAGGAATGCGGACTTCGGCGGCGGCTCCTCCTTTTGTCATCAAAGGCATTTCTTTCAGTTTGGGTGCATTGAGATGGGTGAAGATAGCGATGACCCCTGGTGATTTTTGTGCCACACTTGTATCAATACTTGTGATAGTTCCACGAGTAATGGAACTGCCAATTAGTACTGCGTGGACGAGATTTTCCATCGGGAATTCAGCCGAGTAATGTGCCGCACCTGTCACCTTCAGGCGTCCATCAACTCGATCCATCGGTTTGCCAACTACTTCAATACTCATGCCATTTCTCCTACAATAGTGAGTGCGCGGACGATCGCCCGTTTTGCCATTTCCACTTTGAATTTGTTGTACTTTTGCGGCTTTGCTTCTTGCAGAGTTGCTGCTGCTGCTGCTTTGAATGTCTCTTCGTTGGGTTTGGCACCAACTAAAATTTTCTCAGCTTCAAGCGATCGCCAAGGTTTGTGTGCGACACCACCCATTGCGATTCGTGCCGCTTTGATGGTACCGTTGTCAATATCTAAAGCTGCGGCAACGGAAACCAAAGCAAAAGCATAAGATTGGCGATCGCGTACTTTGAGATAATGCGATCGCCTTGCAAAGTTTGAATCAGGCAAATCAACAGACACAATCAACTCATCTTGTTGCAACACCGTATCAATTTCTGGTGTGTCCCCTGGTAAACGATGAAACTCTGCAATGGGAATTGTACGTATCCCATTCGCACCCTGAATGCGGATAGTAGCATCAAGCGCTGCCAATGCCACACACATATCTGAAGGATGAGTGGCAATACATTTCTCACTCGCACCCAAGATAGCGTGAATCCGATTATACCCTTCAATCGCGGCACAACCGGAACCGGGTTGGCGTTTATTGCAAGGCATCGACGTATCGGTGAAGTAGTAGCAGCGCGTTCTTTGCAGCAAATTTCCCCCCACACTTGCCATGTTTCGCAGTTGTGGTGAAGCACCTGCAAGAAAGGCTTGGGAAAGTAACGGATATCTCTCTTTAATCAGTTGATTATTTGCCACATCGCTGTTTTTGGCGATCGCACCAATCCGCACCCCACCTGATATTACCTCAATGTTTGTTAATGGCAATCGCGTAATATCAACAAGCTGTTCCGGTTGCGTCACACCTTCTTTCATCAAATCAAGCAAGTTAGTTCCACCTGCGATGAATTTTGCTTGTGTGTTACTTGCAACCGTTTGAATGGCTGCACTTTCTTCTGTAGCGCGGGTGTAAGCAAATGGTTTCATATTTCATCGTTTGGTATGGGAATAATACGTTTTTTTAACGCAGAGGAGCGCAAAGGTAAGCGCGGAGGTTCGCAAAGTTTTATGTGTTATCCCGCAGAAGCGCGAACTTCTTGGATGGCAGCGACGATACCGGGGTAGGCACCGCAACGGCAGATATTGCCGCTCATGCACTCTCTAATTCCTTCATCGGATGTTGGGCATCCTTCTTTTAAAAGAGCCACAGCGGACATGATTTGACCGGGTGTACAATAACCGCACTGAAAGCCGTCATGCTTGATAAATGCCGTTTGCACTGGATGAAGTTCATCACCGCTAGCTAGTCCTTCAATGGTGGTAATTTCAGCGTCATCGTACATTACAGCTAGGGATAAACAAGAATTAATTGTGCGTCCGTTAGCCAGCACAGTGCAAGCACCGCATTGTCCGTGGTCGCAACCTTTTTTACTACCAGTCAGCCCGATGTATTCTCGTAGGGCATCAAGTAGGGTGACACGGGGTTCAATTTGCAAAGTGTGTGCTTTTCCGTTGACTTGCAGCGTCACGTTGATTGTATCTGATGTTTGCGGTGTTAGGTTGGGAGCTTTGATTGGAGCTTGTGCCATAGTAATTCTCCTGACAAAATTAGCGATCGCATCTGTTAGCGTACTTAAAATTTACGGTGTCTGAGCTGAAACTTCATCTATAATTGCTTTAGAATCCAGTTTTGATTGAGTAAAAATACTGGCTCCTCCCTTGAAAAATTCGATTTGTTACAGTCAAATTCCTTAAAATATTCTTCTCATTACAATACAAGTTCATCTACCTATAGTCTCTCTGTCGCAAGATTGATGCCATAAACATTAGATATAGGAGTGACAATCAATGTAGAGACGTTACATGTAACGTCTCTACAACGGTTTCAGGTAACGCATGATTAATTTTCACATCGGTTGTCTAATGTAGAGACGTAGCAATGCTACGTCTTGTAGAGATTTGGGGCAACAGTCGATGTCTAATACCAAGTGCCACTACAATGGAGGGCAAGTAGTTGGAGTCAACCTCTCAGGCATAGTGTTAGCAGCAGAGGCTATCAAAGTCACGTCCCCGTTGTCGTTAATTACCCAACCAGTAGCAGGCACAATTTGATTTGGTAACTTAGAGCCACTTATTTTAGTT
>CASBQC010000301.1 GCA_949127805.1 Nostocales cyanobacterium PMM_0081 | reverse complement strand
TATCTGGCAATTTTATTTTATTTATGAGTAACTAACCGCAGAGAGCGCGGAGGACACAGAGGAAGAGAAAGAAGATAATTTTCTAAATGATTTAGGATTGCTGCGAAGATACAAATTAATAATACCCAATCCCAAATTCCAAATCTAAAATCGATCCATCCTTTGCTGTAAATAGCTAAAATCAGAATGTTTATTTATTGAAGTTCAAGTTTTGGCTACTGTATCTTGTCCCCGTTGTCATCAACTCGTTGACAGTCAAGCTGTCACCTGTCTCCATTGCCGCACAACTCTCAAAGCATTCGGACATCCCGGCATTCCCTTACATCGTGCTACAGGGAAAGAGTATTTGTGCGACAGTTGTACCTACCACGCTGACGATAGTTGTAACTTTCCTCAACGTCCCTATGCTAAAGAATGTACTCTCTATCAAAACATTGAAGAGAGCAAGTTACAGTTACAACAACAGCGGGAAAACACCAGCTTTGCTGCAACTTTGAAAAACTGGATTAAACGCAATTCCTCTTTGTTATTGTTACTAAGTTTAGTATTAGTTTGTTTGCTTCTAGCTCTATTAAGATGATGAAATAGCAAGTTAATGGTTAGTGGTTACTGGTTAGTGGTTAGTAGAACCTCGCTCCAACCATCAACCATCAACCATCAACTATCAACTAGAAATTTAAACTACATTTGCACCCTGAACAAAAATTTGAATTGCATCTTCATTAAAAACGGTTAAATCAAACCAAAAAGTTGTACCAACACCAACTTCACTCACGAGATGGACTTTACTGTGATGCTTTTCTTCGATGATATTTCTCACAATTGATAGTCCTAAACCTGTACCTTCTAAAGTGTGAACTCGATTTTCTACCCGGAAGAAACGGTCAAAAATTGCTTTTTGGTCTTCTGGGGGGATGCCAATACCAGTATCGGAGATTTCCACCCGCACTTGACCAGGCTGGTTGTGATTTCGCTTTGATTCTAATTCGTAAGTACGAATTGCAACTTTGCCACCCGGCAGAGAAAATTTGAGGCAATTACCAACCAGATTTGCTAACACTTGCAGTAACAAATCGTAGTTACCGACTACTAGGGGTAAATTTGGGGCAATTTCTTGAATAAGTTCGATACCTTTATCTCTAGCATTAAGTTGGTAAGTACGTAGAGTTTGGTCGATCGCTTGCGGCAAATCGACTCCATTAAAGTGGTAATTGCGACCAGATTCTAGCTTGGACAAATCCAAAACATCATTAACCAGACGAGTCAGGCGATCGGTTTCATGGTTAACTGTCTCTAGAAATTCCCGCCGTTGATCTACACCCAAATCTTCACCGTATTCGTGCAGAGTTTCGATAAAGGATTTGATATTAAATAAAGGAGTTCGCAATTCGTGGGAAACGTTGCTGATAAATTGACTTTTTGCCTCGTTTAGTTCGACTTCGCGGGTAATATCTTGCACGGTGATAGCGATACCTTTAATACTCTCGCGTTGCTGGTTGAGAACTGTAGTTAAAAGAATGCGGATGGTGCGGTTGATGGGGTGGCTAATGGGGATGCGAAACTCAGCACTTTCGCATTCCCCTGCTGCCATTTCATACAAGGGACGGGTAATTTCCATTTGGACTGTTGAGGGCAAATGAGACAAAACACTACTGCCTTCTACATGACTATTTTCCCAGCCAAAAATTCGCCGCGCTGTGGGGTTGACTAATATCACCTGCATGTTGTTGTCAATCAGCACTGCACCATCAGCAATGGTGGAAACCAAAGTTTCTAACTTGGCTTTTTCTGCTGTCAGTTCTTCAATATTTTGTTCTTCGTAACTCTCCAAGCGCTCTGCCATGTCATTAAAGCTTAAAATTACCTCTCCCAGTTCCCCCCCTAGTGGTAAGTTAATTCGCTGCTGAAAATTTCCGGCGGCAATTTGTTTTACTCCGGCTAAAAGTTCTTTAATTGGCTTGGTAATGGTCAAAGCGTTGACTACTCCTGCCAAAATCACCATGACCCAAATTGTGATAAATACGGCAATGGTGACATCGCGGGTAAAATTTGTGGAAATGACTGCGGTTTGATTGGGGTTAATGCCGATCGCTAGCACACCCAAATATTTGTTATCAACAATTAAAGGCACAAATACATCAGTTACGACTCCATCCGGGGACTGATGCTGTCGCACCATCGGCTTGTCTGTATCCACAGCATAATCATCTGGTAGCTGTATCCGACGCTCAATTGTCAAGGAGTTTTCTACGTCCAGTTCCCCAAAGGGAATTCCCAAAAATATTTTTCCAGTTTCATCAGCGTAGAGCATATAACGCACGCTAGAGGTGCTGCTGTAAAAGCGTTGGGAAAATTGGGCAACCTCGGTGAGATTTTGGTTAGCAATTAGCGGCGCCACGTTACCCGCTAGCAGCAGTCCGAGGTCACGACCAAAGCGGGTATCATTCAGACGCGCATCCTGCTGAATCGTATTTACTGCCCAGAAGGTTAGACCACTCATAATTAAAGAAACCACTAAAGTGGCAGCAGCCAAAAGCTTGGTCTGGAGAGTGAACTCCGACCACCAATTGGCGATCGCTTCTCGGATTGTTTTTAAAAAAGCCAGCATTTTAAACAAATTGTTAGTAGTTTCTCTTATAAACCCCAACAACTAAAAATTAACAGTTAATTTCACAAATATGTTAATGGGAGTGGGGGAGTGG
>CASBQC010000300.1 GCA_949127805.1 Nostocales cyanobacterium PMM_0081 | reverse complement strand
CCCCTCTCCCCCACTCCTCCCATCCGGATAATGCTGCGGCTGACGCCGGGTATTGAGTGTCACACTCATGAGTATATTCAGACAGGACAGCTCGATACTAAATTTGGCTTTGATCCAAACGCGCTGGATGAATTGTTTACTTTTGTCAGTAAGCAATCTGCTCTTAACTGTGCAGGATTACATGCTCATATTGGTTCTCAGATTTTTGAACGTCAACCGCATCGCGATTTAGCGGCTTTGATGGTGCAATGGTTAAGTAAAGCGGCTGGTTACGGTTTAAGTGTGACAGAATTAAATGTCGGTGGCGGTTTGGGGATTAAGTATATAGAATCAGACGATCCACCGAGCATTGAAGAGTGGGTGAAACCGATTTGCGAAGTGATTTCATCGGCTTGTGAAGAAGAAAACTTACCTTTACCTAAGTTATTATGTGAACCTGGGCGATCGCTAGTTGCCACAGCTTGTGTCACTGCTTATACGTTAGGATCATCCAAAGTTATTCCGGGAATCCGTACCTACGTAGCTGTGGATGGAGGAATGTCTGATAATGCACGACCGATTACTTACCAGTCAGTTTACCGGGCACTAGTCGCCAATCGCATGTCAACTCCCTTAACCGAAACAGTAACAATTGCTGGTAAACATTGTGAATCAGGGGATATTCTTATCAAAAATGCCCAACTGCCAAAAACTAAACCCGGAGATATTCTCGTAGTAATGGCAACTGGTGCGTACAATTACAGTATGGCATCTAACTACAATCGCATACCGCGATCGGCAGCGGTTATAGTCAAAAATGGCGAAGCAAATTTAATTTTGCAACGCGAAACTTATCAAGACTTGATTAGACAGGATTGCCTGCCAGAAAGACTCAAAGATTGATTTTGGATCAAGCCTGAAGGTTGAAAGATCGGATGAAGAACAAAGAATAGAGAATGAAAATTTTAGACTTCATGCTTGATAATTCATACTTCATACTTCATCCGTCATCTTTCATACTTTATACTTCATACTTTCACGCCAGATGTCATGGGAGATTGGTGGAAGCAATGGCTGACAAACCTGGGATGGTCTGGGTCCTTGCTGCTTGAGACTCTGGATATAGTCTTAGTACTGGCGCTGACTTACATGATCCTAGTTATTATTAGTGAGCGCCGGACACTATGGATGGTGCGAGGATTCATTGTGTTGATGCTAGCCTCAGCTCTCAGCGGCAGGTTGGGGCTACCACTGTTAAATTTTGTATTGGAAAAGTTGGTGATTGGCTGTGCTGTGGCAATGGCTGTAGCGCTCCAATCTGAGTTTCGTCGATTTTTGGAACAATTGGGACGTGGGGAATTTCGTTCGTTATTTTTACCATCGAGTTTCTCAGTCCCCAAGTCTGATAGTGTGATTGATGAAATTGTCGATGCAGTTAAAGAACTGTCGAAAAACCGCATTGGTGCTTTGCTGATTTTGGAAACTAGCGGTCCAATTGACGAGCGCGATTTTTCTGTGCCCGGAGTAAAGCTGAATGCGGAAGTTTCTAAGGAACTGATACAGACAATTTTTCAGCCAAAAACTCTTTTACACGATGGGGCAACAATGATCCGTGGATCGCGGATTGTAGCATCTGGTATAATTTTACCGCTTTCGGGACGCACAGCCTCGCGCCAGTTAGGAACACGCCACCGAGCTGCGATGGGAATTACTGAGCGAGTCGAAAATTGCATTTGTGTGGTTGTATCAGAAGAAACGGGTTCTATTTCTTTAGCGGAAAGGGGAATCCTAAATAGACCGCTGACACTCACGAAGCTGAAAGAGTCTTTAGAGGCTCGATTATCGCCAACTGTAGATCGCGAAGCTGTGGCTCCGGGTCTGTTAAGCTTGGTACGTCAGATTCGTAGTAAGGCATTAGCCCTAATTTCACGTTTACTTGGATTACCATCGACCGCTTCGCGAGATAAAAAATGACAGCACACCATACAGAACTGCAATATTTGCCCGCTGACTTAAAGCGAGAATTACTGCCCAAACACGTTGCGGTGATTATGGATGGCAATGGTCGATGGGCTAAACGTCAAGGGTTACCCAGAATTATCGGTCACAAACACGGTGTTGATGCCTTGAAGGATTTGCTTCGTTGTTGTAAGGATTGGGGAATTGGTGCGCTGACGGCTTATGCTTTTTCAACTGAGAATTGGAAAAGACCTCAGGAAGAAGTTGATTTTTTGATGACTTTGTTCCAAAGAGTTTTGCGTCAAGAATTGCGGGAAATGCTGGAAGAGAATGTGCAAATTAAGTTTGTCGGAAATTTGCAGGCTTTACCGGGTATTCTTCAAGAAGAAATTTCCCGCTCAATGGAAGAAACTAAAGATAATCGTGCTATCAGGTTTACAGTTGCCACAAACTACGGTGGACGACAAGAAATTTTACAGGCTTGTCGAGCGATCGCCGATCAAGTAAAGCAAGGTTTACTTCAACCTGATGAAATTGATGAAGCGACTTTTGAGCGTCATCTCTACACGGCAGGAATTTGTGACCCAGATTTATTAATCCGCACCAGTGGGGAAATGCGAATCTCAAATTTTCTTCTCTGGCAAATGGCTTACGCCGAAATTTATATCACCGAAACTTTTTGGCCCGATTTTGACCGCGCCGAATTTCACCGCGCTTTATCTGCTTATCAGCAACGAGAAAGGCGGTTTGGCAAGGTATGAAGGGGAAGCGTGGTGTGGGGGG
>CASBQC010000299.1 GCA_949127805.1 Nostocales cyanobacterium PMM_0081 | reverse complement strand
ATTACGGCACTGCCAATTGCAACCAGCGCCAACGGATTATCCAAAATAGAATTGCTGGGGGGAGGATCGGGAATCACCGGATCTAATCTTTTAGGGGCAACAGGTGGGATTGGATCGCGACGACCACCGACAGCAACTGTTTGCATGTTGGACAAAAGCGGATTTGACTGGTTTGGTTGCCCCAAAACTTGTAATGCTTGGGTGAGATCGGCAACAGTATGAAAGCGATCGCTTGGCAAATGACTCAACATCCGATTTAATATTTGAGCAAATCGCGGATCAACTTTTACTAAGTTTTGCCAATTCCAAGTTAATTGATTTTCGTCAAATAGTTCTTGGGGTTCTTTACCCGTCAGCAAAACTAGCACCGTGACTGCTAGCGCATACAAATCACTACTAGGATAAGCTTTTCCTGTTTGCATTTGTTCAGCAGGAGCGTAGCCTAATTTTCCCACCGTAGTTAGAGGCGTTGACGCATTTAGCGATTGTAATTTAGTTGCGAGTTCTTTCACCACCCCAAAGTCAATTAAAACAGGTAAGCGATCGCTTTCTCGCAAAATAATATTTTCCGGTGAAATATCCCGGTGAATAATTCCGCGATCGTGAATATGCTCTATCACTGGTAACAAAGAGCGCATAAAAAGCAAAACTTCCGCTTCTGTGAAAGTTTGACCAACAGCTTTGCGGTCATCTAGTATTGCACGATAAGTCTTACCAGCAACGTAATCTTGCACCAAAAACAAGCGCTGATCTTGTTCAAACCTTTCTCTAAATTGTGGAATTTGCGGATGCTGTATTTGGTATAAAATTGCCGCTTCTCGCGCGAAAAGTTCTTGTGCTTTCTCCCAAGCATTAGTTCCCGTCGCGGTGGGAATTAATTCTTTAATCGCACAAAGTTCATTAAACCGTCTTTGGTCTTCTGCCAAATAAGTTCTGCCAAATCCCCCCTGACCGAGAATTTGAATTATGCGATAACGGTTTTGTAGTACAGTACCAACAGTAATAGGTGCTTGCATCATCGATTAATTGGGCATTGGGCATTGGGCATTGGGCATGAGACAAGGGGACAAGGAGAATAATTCTTCTTTGTCCCCATTCCCCTTCTACCTTTATTTGTCACCTTCTACGGTAGCGTTTTGTGCAACCTTGTGCTGCCTTTTTGTGGTCAAAATTCCTCACCCTTTCGCTAGATATCAGCTACGTCAAGAGTTATAACTTAAAGTGCTCACCGGATGTGTAATTAAATTTAAAAACTTAAATTAAATCTGCCATTTTATAAATTTGCCGCTAGTATCATAGAATATTCAATTGCCCCCTAAATTTTTATTCATAAGTGTTTCTACTTAACGAGTGCCTACTGAAATATCACTTAATTTGTGAATCCTTAGGCTCAGTTATAAATAAGGTGGGTAGAGGAAAACACTCTACCGAACCAACCTCGAAGGAGTTGGTTTTTTTTTACCTTAAGCAAAAACATCTAAATAATGTATCTAGTTGAAAAAGTTAATGTCAGTTAAGCTGTGTATGGTTGATTTGCCAGAACGTCAAGAAAATGACAAAGCGATCGCTTGGTGGAGGAATATTGAGAGTTTTTATGAAAGCTTCAAAAAAACTTACAAATGTTTTCTGTTGACTATCTCGGTTAAATCTACTAAATATCTGATGATAATATTGCCATGAATGCACATAGAGGATCTGCTGTACTCAGTTCTGCAAGTTTAAAAGTGCAGCCAGCTGCAACAGCACTGACCGAAAATCATCGACTCCGGCTGTTCTCTGGTTCTGCTAATGTACCCCTGTCTCAAGAAGTTGCTCGTTATCTGGGCATGGACTTGGGACCAATGATTCGCAAAAGATTTGCGGATGGAGAACTTTACGTTCAAATCCAAGAATCAATTCGGGGTTGTGATGTTTATTTAATCCAGCCATCGTGTCAACCAGTTAACGACCACTTAATGGAATTGCTGATCATGATTGATGCCTGTCGTCGTGCCTCTGCGCGGCAGGTAACGGCAGTAATTCCTTACTATGGTTATGCCCGCGCCGATCGCAAAACCGCAGGACGAGAGTCAATCACCGCCAAGCTGGTTGCTAATTTAATTACCGAAGCTGGTGCGAACCGAGTTTTGGCAATGGATTTGCACTCGGCACAAATTCAGGGCTATTTCGATATTCCCTTAGATCATGTTTACGGTTCACCAGTACTGCTAGATTATCTGGCAAGCAAGAACCTGCCCGATTTAGTAGTAGTTTCGCCTGATGTCGGTGGTGTAGCGCGGGCTAGGGCATTTGCGAAAAAGCTGGGTGATGCCCCCTTAGCAATTATTGACAAACGCCGTCAAGCTCACAATGTCGCTGAAGTATTAAACGTCATCGGCGATGTTAAAGGCAAAACAGCGGTGTTGGTAGACGACATGATCGACACTGGCGGCACAATTGCGGCTGGGGCGCAGTTATTGCGTGATGAAGGGGCACGTCAGGTTTATGCTTGTGCAACTCATGCGGTGTTCTCTCCACCTGCAATTGAGCGGCTATCCAGTGGTGTGTTTGAGGAAGTGATTGTTACAAATACGATTCCGATTCCCAATAGCGATCGCTTTGAACAACTCGTTGTCCTTTCAGTGGCTAATCTACTCGGAGAAACCATCTGGAGAATTCACGAAGATACTTCTGTAAGTAGTATGTTCCGTTAGCAAACACTCATACTGTCATCCCCGTTACAGTATGACGCAAAACGATATAAAAGGTAAAAGGTAATACATTTTTACCTTTTACCTTTCCCCTTTCCCCTTAGCAAGCGGGTTGGCAACATAGCAAGCGCATCAATTCGTCACCAGATAAGTTAATCACAATTGATGTTAACCAAAGTCCCGCATTTGTATTATAAAAATGCTTAAAATCATGCATCAGCTACTAAGTACTATTACAATAGTAGCTATACAATACTTTCCGGTGCGTGTTAACGCACAACCTGCTATCCCATCCGACTCGATTCATGTCGTAGTTGCAGCAAAGTTAATGACCAACTTTGCTGACGGTAACTTTTATACAGAAAGATTAATTAGTCGTGGCGAATTAGCTTCAATTATGGTAAAAGCTTTTCGACTAGATAAAAGATCGGCTATTAGTAAAGAGAATTTAGTAGTTACCGATGTAGCGCCGTCAAATCCAGCATTTAATGATATTCAAATAGTCTTAAAAACTGACATTATGAAAGGTTATCGCTTAAATATGTTTTTCCCCAACCAAAAAGTGACAAGGGCAGAAGCTTTAGCGATTTTTGCTCAAGCTTATGGTGTGTTTCAATTTCCCAACGATACAGTAAACGAAATTCTTGCTTCTCATCCAGACGCGCAGACAATTCCTAGTTGGGCAAGAAAGGCGATCGCTACAGTTATTAGTGAAGGATTCGTCAACACAGACGCGCAAGGTAATATTGCCCCATTACAACCCATGACACGGGGAGATATGGCATACGTCTTAAGTAAATATTTGCTCAGACAACAGCCACAACCCGAAACACCGCTTATCCCCAGTAGCGGTGAATAGATGAGGGGGAGAGTTCTTGTCACATTCTCCTCTCAAGTGGCAACATCAGCGTGGGAAAATCATAATACGATCAGTAGAGAGGAAAACCCTATTAGTATGCACCTGAGCGAAATTACCCATCCCAACCAGCTACACGGCTTATCGATTAGGCAGTTGCAGCAAATTGCCCGTCAAATTCGGGATAAGCATCTGCAAACCGTAGCCGCAACTGGAGGACATCTGGGACCGGGGTTGGGTGTTGTAGAGTTAACCCTAGGACTTTATCAAACACTAGATTTAGATTGTGATAAAGTCATTTGGGATGTCGGACACCAAGCTTATCCCCATAAACTAATTACAGGGCGTTATGATAATTTCCACACCTTGCGGCAAAAAGACGGAATTGCCGGTTATCTCAAGCGCGGTGAAAGCAAGTTTGACCACTTTGGTGCAGGACATGCTTCAACCAGTATCTCAGCCGCATTGGGTATGGCTTTAGCGCGAGATATGAAAGGCGAAAAATTTAAAGTTGTCGCCATTATCGGTGATGGTGCCCTAACTGGTGGTATGGCGTTAGAATGCATCAACCATGCTGGACACTTGCCCAAAACTAACTTGTTAGTTGTTCTCAACGACAACGAAATGTCAATTTCTCCCAACGTTGGGGCAATTCCTCGTTACCTCAACAAAATGCGTCTCAGTCCCCCAGTACAATTTATCAAAGATAACTTTGAGGAACAAGTCAAGCAAATTCCCTTTGTTGGCGAATCTCTTTCACCGGAATTAGAACGCATCAAAGAAGGAATGAAGCGGTTAGCTGTTCCCAAAGTTGGCGCTGTCTTTGAAGAACTCGGCTTTACCTACATGGGACCTGTGGACGGGCATAATTTAGAAGAATTGATTGCCACCTTTGAACAGGCACATAAGATGACCGGACCAGTTTTGGTACATGTAGCCACCACAAAAGGCAAAGGTTATGAAATTGCCGAAAATGACCAAGTTGGCTACCACGCCCAAAACCCGTTTAATGTGACAACTGGCAAAGCCATTCCTTCCAACAAACCCAAACCCCCCGCTTATGCTAAAGTCTTTGCCCACACCTTAGTCAAACTCGCCGAACAAAACCCGAAAATTGTCGGTATCACGGCAGCGATGGCAACGGGAACAGGTTTAGACAAACTTCAGGCAAAATTGCCCGATCAATATATAGATGTGGGTATTGCCGAACAACACGCCGTTACCATGTCAGCAGGACTCGCAGCCGAAGGTATACGCCCTGTGGTTGCCATTTATTCTACCTTTTTGCAACGCGCCTTCGACCAGATAATTCACGATGTCTGCATCCAAAACTTGCCTGTGTTCTTCTGTATGGATAGGGCGGGAATTGTCGGTGCTGATGGTCCGACGCACCAAGGTATGTATGATATCGCCTATCTGCGTTGTATTCCCAATATCGTCGTGATGGCACCCAAAGATGAAGCAGAATTGCAACGAATGGTGGTGACTGGCATTAACCATACCTCTGGACCCATCGCTATGCGTACTCCTCGCGGTAATGGTTATGGTGTTCCCTTGATGGAAGAAGGCTGGGAACCTGTGGAAATCGGCAAAGGCGAAATTCTCCGCAATGGCGATGATGTCTTGTTGCTAGGTTACGGCACAATGGTTTACCCAGCGATGCAAGTTGCCGAGATTCTCAACGAACACGGAATACAAGCCACTGTGATAAACGCTCGTTTTGTCAAGCCTCTGGATACAGAATTAATTTTACCTTTGGCGAAAAAAATCGGGCGGGTTGTTACTTTAGAAGAAGGCTGTCTCATGGGTGGTTTCGGTTCAGCTGTAGCAGAAGCGCTGTTAGATGCTGATATTGTGGTTCCCGTAAAGCGAATTGGTGTACCAGATGTTTTGGTAGATCATGCCGAACCGAATGAATCTAAGGCTTCCTTAGGTTTAACTAGTCCGCAAATGGCGGAAACGGTGATGAAAGCTTTCTTTAGTAAGCAACCCTCACCTGTTAGCTAGTTGATTATTTGACTTACCTCACGCAAAGTCGCCAATAACCATCTTCCTTTGCGCCTTTGCGCGCCAGTCGCCTCAACGGGGGGGAACCCCCGCACAGCGCTGGCTTGCCTTTGCGTGAGGTCATACTAACACTTTATTTACCAATCATGAATTCTACAAATCAAGTTTATCCGGTTATTTGGCACAACGACTCGGTGTCACTAATTGACCAAACCCGCTTACCGAATGAGTATGCTGTTGTTGAAATTCACCGCAGCGAAGATATGGCACGGGCAATTAAAACTATGATTGTTCGAGGTGCGCCGGCAATTGGTGTAGCAGCAGCCTATGGGATGTATCTTGGTGCGAGGGAAATTGAAACTAGCGATCGCACTCAATTTTTCGATTCTTTGGAAAAAGTCGCTCAAATTTTGGCAGCTACTCGTCCAACTGCGGTAAATCTATTTTGGGCAATTTCTCGCATGAAGAAAACGGCTTACCAAACTGTGGGTTCTGTAGAAGATATCAAAAAAATCCTTCTGGAAACTGCCCAAATTATCAATGCGGAAGATTTGCAAACTTGTCAGGCGATCGGTGATAATGGCTTAAAAGTCTTACCTTCTACCCCAGAAAAGCTGACAATTCACACTCACTGCAACGCTGGAGCTTTAGCCACTGCTGGTTATGGTACAGCATTGGGTGTAGTGCGTTCCGCATGGCGTGAAGGACGTTTAGAGCGCGTATTTGCCGACGAAACCCGCCCCAGATTGCAAGGTGCAAAACTCACCGCTTGGGAATGTGTGCAAGAAGGCATTCCGGTTACGGTAATTACTGATAATATGGCGGCTCATTGCATGAAGCAGGGCTTGATTCACGCTGTAGTTGTGGGTGCTGACAGAATTGCTGCTAACGGTGATGCGGCTAATAAAATTGGGACGTATAGTTTAGCGATCGTGGCAAAGGCACATAATATTCCCTTCTTCGTCGCGGCGCCACTTTCTACCGTTGATTTTGAATTATCTGATGGTAGCGAAATCCCCATTGAGGAACGCGATGCAAGCGAAATATATCAAGTTGGTGAAACTATGCTTACACCAATAGGTGCAGAATTTTATAACCCAGCTTTTGATGTGACTCCAGCAGAGTTGATTACAGCCATAATTACAGAACATGGCGCTTTTGCTCCTGGGGAGTTACAAAAGTTCAAAGAGAAGCAAATAGTTTAAATCTGAAGTTCTCAGGAACCGAAGCCGCTGGCTCTACGAACAGAGCTTACCTGCGTGGGCTAATTACTGCTTTGCGTAAAAACGAGCGCGTTTTTAAACTTCGTGGACTAAGAGCGTGTTTATAAATAAAATCTGAAGCATAATTCACACCACAAATCAGCTAAGGAGCCAGGGAATAAATTAAGAGTCTAAGAGCTAAAGTCCTATGAATAGGACTGATAATAAGGTTTTTGGCGCTTAATAATTATTTTATAAACACCCTCTAAGAGAGGTTTCAGCGTGAGAAACTGTTCGCTTGGGGTTGATTCTGTAAGCAATTTGCTGGTATTCTTGCGATTTTTATTCCACAGTGCATAAATTGATGTTGCTTAGACCTATTAGAATATAGAAGGGAAGCTCATTTATGCTTAACTTTGCGTTCATCAAGAAACTTACTATCAGTGTTAGTCTACCGAGAGTAAAGGATCATGAGCCAGCCTAATGTCATTCGCATCCTGATTGCTGACGATTATCCGATTCTAGGACAAGCTTTAACAATGTTTCTCGAATGTGAACCAGATATCACCGTGGTCGGCTATGCTGGCGATGGGCGAAAAGCGTTAGAACTTTGGAGCAAACATCAGCCGGATGTAGCGCTGATGGATTTGCAAATGCCGAAGATGGAAGGAGAAAATGCGATCGCTACCATCTGTGCGGCGATCAAAATACTTGGATGGGGTGGCGATCGCAGATTGAAAACAATGCGCGAGTTTTTTGTCAACGCATTAGCTTTCTAGCCGCAAAAACAAAAATCTGAATTCTATTAGAGTTAAAGGAAGAATAATGTCAGACTTAATACGTGTGCTTGTATTTGGAACTACAGGAGTTGGAAAAACTAGCCTGTGCAATGCGTTGACTAATCAAAATCAACCTGTAAACGACGGAGTTAAGGGTGTTACATTTAAACATTATAATTACCCCCCAGTAGAATTAAGTAGTAAAAACCTTCTTATCACTGATACTGTAGGTCTCAATGAAAGTGACAAAGGAACGGTGAAAAGTAAAGATGCTATTAAGCTACTTCTTAACCTTTTAAGGGACTCAAAAGAAGGATATAACTTACTAGTTCATGTAATTCGCATAGGACGAATTACTCAAAATGAGCTAGCAAACTATAATTTCTTTGTGAAAATAATCGCTGATTCTGCTGTTCCTGTAATACTTCTTGTAACAGGGTGTGAGAATATAGAGCCAATGTCTAAGTGGAAAAAGGAAAATTCTAGCGCTCTTGAAGAAATGGGGTTAAACTATCAAGATGTGGTTTGTACATCTTTCGCTACAAGTCAAAGACAAGAATTCGCTAAAATTTACGAAAGCTTGCGTCAAGAGTCTTGCCAAGCAATCTCTCATTCAATCCTCGAACATGCAAGACCAGAACCAGTATTGATTTATAGTGATAATAATGGATTCATGACTATCATTAAGCGTGCTTGGAATACTTTCTGCAACTTTTTTGATAAGCCAGAATGGACTTGGAACGTTGAGAAAAATCTTGCAGAAATGATGCGTCGTCTAGGACTATTAGAAGATGAAATAAGAGACCTCCTAAAATATACAAATATGTTTGGAAAGAAGGAATGATGGGTTGTATAATTTTGTTTTATCGCTCTAGGCAGAGGAAAAATATAAATTGTCATTTTAGAACAACTGAAATACATGATTTGTAAAGTAGGTATTAGACATCTGGTGAAAAAGAATGTAGAGACGTAGCACTACTACGTCTCTAGAAGGATTCTGGATAACGCATATTTAAATTCGGTCGATGTCTATTTAACCATGCTGTTACGATTGGGGAGCAAATTTTCTCAATCATTAAAGGCGATCGCGTCCCAAATATTCATACTCTGGCTTCATGCGATCGCGTCCCAAATATTTATACCCTTGCTTCAATTGATCGCACCCCAAATATTTATACTCTCGCTTGATGCGATCGCACTCAAAATATTCATACTCTGGCTTGATGCGATCGCACCCCCAATATTCATACTCTTGCTTCAATTGATCGCACTTCTTTTTTCTTCTTCAATAGTGTAAATAATTCGAGTTATTGCTGGTTTTGCAACCAAACTGCCAAGTCGGATATCTCCGAAAAGTCAAACAGCGCATCGCTTAAATCATCTAGCTGGTTAATCGACAGTGCTTGAAGCTGTTGCTGTAATTGAGAAGAAATTGTGCCAAATCGCCGTGAAAGTAGGCGGGTTAAGGTTTGTAGTTTTCCTTTCTTAGCACCTTTTTCTAGTATTTCTTGATAAATTGGTGACTCTTCCATTAGTTCCTCCCTGAAATACTGGCGAATTAGTTGTTTATCGAACTTTAAAGCAGCTAGCACTTCTACGCAAGCTGTAATGTTTTGCTTTTGTTCTGGTTCTTCGATTTTATCTATTTCTACAGCAACTTGTTCTAACAAACCTGAATAAGGTGTATCTGTAGAAGCCAAAACTGCTAAAGGTAGCAGCGCAGGGTTAGCCAGAAGCGGTTTTGGGTCTTGCTCCCACAAACGGATAATTCTATATTCATGTCTTGTCTTCCCAACTGCAAGCTCATTGATGTAAACAGCAGGGGAATCTGTTTGTTTTAGAAAAATGACTACTTGTTCGATGGGACATTCATATTTTCGATATATTCTCAACCAATAATCCAGCATCCTCACTGGGAGAGATGGTTTTGATTTAGGAACAGTTTGGAACTCCAAATGAAGGATGCTGCCTAGTTCTGGTAGTAGGAATAAAGCATCAGAACGTATTGGTTCTACGCTTAATTCTGTGGGTAAAACTTGAATATTTGTTTCCGTAGAGTTAAGCAACCACTGTACAAAAGGTAATGGATACTCAGATGTTAAAAATCGGCAGATGCTATCGTATGCCAAGTGTATTGATTAAAAATGTACAAAATATATCTTAGTACAAAAGTATTATAAAAGTTTTTTCTGTTTGTAAATTATTTTGCACTCACGGTTTTATCTTCGTTGGTGCTAACCACTTCAACCACCACACCAAGCGATCGCCAAGCAGCTAATTAGGGTTCTTGCTGCCAAAATTGCTATATTTATACTCTGGCTTCATGCGATCGCACCCCAAATATTCATACTCTTACTTCAATTGATCGCACCTCAAATATTCATACTCTTACTTCAATTGATCGCGTTTTAAACCTAACTATAATTAATAGTACAAAGAATCTGGAGATAGGAACGATGCAATATCAGGTATTTGTTAAGAGTGGCTCCGAAAACCACTTTGTTGCATCTGTTGTGGGAATGCCAAACTTAACGGTTGAGGGTAGAACGGAAGAAGAAGCGATCGTCAACGCAAAAGCTGCCCTGAAAGCCCAATTAGCAACGGGTAAGTTTGTGACGATTGAGATAAATCCAGAAGATTGGTTGAATGAAACTGTCTCTCAAATAGAGAAGCCATTTTTTGAAACGGCAACGAATGAGCAATGGGAAGCAGCACTCATGGATCTGGCAAATAGTTCCTTTTTTAGCAAAACGATGCCTCTCTCAGACGAAGCCATCAGCCGCGAGAGTATTTATCGCGAACGAGAAGATAGCCAATTATGAGTTATCTAATCGATACAAATGTTCTATTGCGTGTAGTGCAAAAAAGTAGTCCGATGCATACTGACGCTCTACGAGCGTTCGTCACGTTGCGGAAACAAAGTGAAAAGCTTTGCATTATCCCTCAGAATTTAATTGAGTTTTGGGCAGTTGCAACACGTCCTTTGGCAAGTAATGGCTTAGGCTTAACGGTAGATGAAGCAGAAAAAGCGACTAAGAAACTAAAACGGATTTTTCTGTTATTTCCCGATACTCCAGTAATTTTTCATGTATGGGAAAATTTGGTCACTAAGTATCAAGTCATGGGCAAACAAGTACACGATACGCGGTTGGTAGCTGCCATGATTGCTCACGGAATGACACATATCTTGACCTTTAACACGAATGACTTTAAACGGTTTTCCGAAATCACTGCTGTAGATCCAAGAACAATCGTACCACCATCCTAATTCGCGCTCATTATCGCTTAATGCGATCGCACCCCAAATATTGATGCTCTTACTTGATGCGATCGCTTCTCATTCGCTTCAATTGATCGCATCTGGTATCTTAAGATTGCACTCACCCGTTTCGACATCCCAAAATGCCCTCGTCTTATCTATAACTGCCTGCTACGTACTTGGCTTGATATTAAGCTGCTACCAAATTATTTAACTGCAATTCACACTGTTGAAAGACATAATTAACAGCAGCGAATAGTTTATCTAGTTCATAAATGGTGTATGGAGTAACATTTCTAGTAAACACCTTTTTTTCCAGCTTACCAAACTGCCATGTTCCACCATTAGAAACAATACCAAAGACAATTATTTCAAGTTCTCCATTAAGTCTTTGAGCTGCAATCATTTCTGCTAAACATTGTGCCCAACCAGCTTCAAAATTATCCTGCTTTGCTTCTACTAAGATAAAATAAGGCTTGTCAAACACAACTTTCACTAAATGGGACTTTTTCGCCAGAATATATTCCGGAAAGCCTGTTAATCTATTATCAAAAGTAAGTGCTTGATGACTCCATAAAATAAAGTTTTTGAGATATTGCTTCCATACTTCTTTGATAACTGGATAAATCAGATTTTCGCAAATAGCAGACTCAGAATTGTCAACAACACCTTCCCGCATGACTAGTTCTAAATCTTCTCTAAAATAATTAGAGACATTAAACGCAGTTTCCACAAGAAAATTAGCTTCAGTATAAAAAACCTGAAACTCTTTAAGAACTTCACTGAAAGCCATATAAACCTCTATTAAATAACTTCACTTAGGTTGAAATAAAGCCTGACCCGTACTAGCATCAAACACAAACAACTGATTTAAATCTAATTTTAAAGTCAAGCGATCGCCTGAACGCAAACGCACATCCGCACCTCCTTGCACATTCACTCCTACCCCGGATAAACCAGGTAAACCCCCCCTAATCAAAGTCTCCCTTCCCAAAGGTTCCACAACCCTCACCTCAACCTCTAAAAGCGAAGAATGGGGAGTGGGGAGTGGGGAGTTAACAACCTCTTCCTCTCTGCGCTCTCTGCTTCTCTGCGGTTCGTTAATATAAATATGTTCCGGTCTTATCCCCAAATCAAAACCTTGCCCTTGCTGCGGTTTTAACTCCTCTCGAATATTCGCCGGAATTTCTAACAACTGCCCACCCACTTCAATTGCATTATCCTGAAACTTAGCCGGCAAAATATTCATTGGTGGACTACCTAAAAAAGTCGCCACCATCCGATTTGCAGGATGTGCATAAATACTTTGCGGCTCGCCAATTTGTTGAATTCGTCCTTGATTTAGCACCACAATTTTATCAGCCAAAGTCATCGCTTCAACTTGATCGTGAGTCACATAAATCGTGGTAATTCCTAACTTTTGATGTAGCTGTTTCAACTCAGCCCTAGTATCATCTCGCAATTGAGCATCTAAATTAGATAAAGGTTCGTCAAGTAAAAAAACTTGAGGTTGACGAGCGATCGCTCTACCTAATGCTACCCGTTGTTGCTGTCCTCCCGAAAGTTGTTTTGGTTTGCGATCTAGCAGATGTTCCAGAGAAAGCGATCGCGCTACCCGAAGCACTGTATCTTGAATCGTATGAGAGTCAAATTTTCGCATCTGCAACCCAAAAGCGATATTTTGTGCCACCGTCATATGCGGATACAGCGCGTAATTTTGGAACACCATCGCTACATCCCGCTGTCTTGCCGGGATGTTGTTCATCAAGCGATCGCCTATAAACAGTTTGCCAGAAGTCGCAGATTCTAAACCAGCGATCGTCCGCAGAATTGTAGACTTACCGCAACCCGATGGTCCCACCAAAACCCAAAATTCACCATCAGGAATTTCAAAGGAAATATCCTCGACAGCGGTGACGTTGTTAAACCTGCGTTTTATGTCTTCTAGACGAACATTTGCCATTGAAGTTAAAAGTGATAATTTTTACTCAACCAATGCTATAAAATCATAAGATTTAAATTTCAGCATCGCGTAATATTTTGTTTGCGTAGCAATCCTATCTGCATTCATTAAAAAAGACTTTTGAAAAACGTAGACACGAAGTGGCTTGCACTTCTGCTACCACTCCAGACGCAGAGAACGCAGAGGAAGAGGAAATAGAGAGTTTCACACTACTTGAAAGTCTACTTTTACCAAAGAAAGTGGGAATAACTGCGTCTACCGTGAAATTGGGTCGTTTTGGCATCAAATAACTACCTTTTGAATCCCGACAAATTCCGGTATATTCTCATCGCTTTCTGCTGACAAACATAGTTGAATTACTTCTTTCATATTCGCCATCAGCTCGTCTATTGTTTCTCCTTGGCTATAACTTGCTTTTAGATAGGGAACTTCCCCAATATAATATCCATCTTCGTCACGTTCAATGATGACGTGAACTACCTACACGCTCCCTTGCGGAGAGCGTGTAGGCTTCCCAATTCAATGGGAGTCGCCTCTACCTTCGTGGATTTTTTACGTCCCGAAGATTTTGGTCTTACACTCCCTCCAAGGGCAGAAGAGCTAGTTCCTAACTCCAAAATTCGCAATCCTTCATTTCTAATATTTATTGCAGCGTTGATATCTCTATCATGCTGTTTCTGGCAGTGCGGACAATCTACAAACCTTACACCCAATGAATCATAACCATGAAGCAACATTGGTATTGGTAGCAAAGTCTCACTACAAAGTTGAGAAGATGGGAAGAAACGACCTATCTCTTGGTATGTATGCCCAAATCTCTCAGCCTTGTATTTAAGCATGGTTAGAAACATTCCCCATCCTTGGTCACTTATTGATTTTGCCAGGTTTGGATTTTTAACCATATTCTTAACTGCCAAATCTTCTACACAAATAACTTGGTTTTCGTATGCTATTTTGCGAGATAGCTTGTGTAGAAAATCTTCTCTTACTCTAGCTATTTTACTAGATACTTTTGCGACCAATCGTTTAGCTCTGCGACGCTTGTTTGAAGTTTTATCTGTCTTTTTGGCTAGCTTACGTTGTTTACGTTTTTTGTTCTTTTCTAGCTTCGCTAATTGCTTCTTAGGCAAATCATATTTTGACCCCTCGGAAGTTATAGCAAAATTCTTTAGACCAAGGTCAACCCCAATTGCATCTCTAAGTGCAACTATTGAAGTATCTTCTTGATTAAAAAGAATAGAAGCGTAGTACTTACCATCAGCGTTTCTTGATATAGTTACGGTTGTGGATTTTGCATCAGGTAGTTCCTTGTGAAACACGGTTTTCATTAGCCCCAAATTGCCCGGAAACTTAATTACACAATCTTGTGGCATTAGCTTCACATTTTGGGGATATTGAATTGATTGCTTACCATGCTTTGATTTGAAATTAGGAAATTTAGCACGTCCTTCAAAAAAATTGACAAACGCACTTGAAAGGTTGAATGTTACTCGTTGCAATACTTGACTATAAGCAAGTCCTAACCATTCATACTCCTTTTTCAAACCAGGAAGCAATTTGTCCATTGCAGCCTTGGAAAGACCTTTACCTGTTTCTTTATACACGGTAGTTGTAGCATTAAGCATATAGTTCCACAACCAACGAGTATTACCAAAACATTGAGCTAGATAGGATTCTTGCTCATCAGTGGGATAAATTCTAACCTTAACTGCTCTATACATGGTGAGCCACTTGCCGTCTTGGCGGTCTCCGTCACGATGGCAAGGTGGCGTTAGCGCAGCGGTAGCGAGGAACGAGCGTCACCCGAAGGGCATCGACCTTACCGTGTTTACGTATTCATGATAACATAAATGATTAAAAGTATGTCGCCCACCCAAAAACAAAATATTTGCTCGTTTTGTCGTTGTAGTCTTAGAAAGTTTTCGCTTTGCTCAAAATACGGTCAGACTACACTCATATACTCACTCGCAATTCATGAGCGAAAATGCGGTGTGGCTGTGCCTCCCGCATTATTCGCGTCTCAACACCTCCCTATCGGGTAGGTGTGAGCCTTCTTGCTGATTGACGTAAAATTCGCGTTTGCTGGTATTTATCGTCATATGTATTTACCCGTGTTTATTTTGCATTAGTCCAAGCTGGATGAGAAAATAAAGAAGCAATTACACGCACTCCACGTAATTGATTAGAAAGCGGTAAATGACCTTTGGGTGCGCTTAAATCCCAGGTAAACTCGTTAGGATAACGAGTCCAACTGTTGCCATTTTTCCAGCCAATTTTTGACCAGAAATTCTCCCAATTTTTACTTAATCCCAACCAAATTTCTCGCTGTACTGAAAAGCCAAATTTGCCTTCAGAGTGGACTAACCACAGATGATTAATCGTATGTAAGTCAGTGACGGTAAAATTTTCTACATCGGTAAAATATAACCATTTTCTTTGCACAGCCGTTGGTCCTGCGAGTTCACACATTTTTTGCAAAGTCAAGCGATCGGCTGCTTGAAAGTCTTGGACGATGAGTAGCTGTTGCAAAGGATTGTAATCAATCCCGCAGTCTGATTTTAGAGGTACAATTCCCTCAGGGAAATAGGAGAGCAGAAATTCTTTTGCCCTGGGTGTATTAGACTTGTAGAGGGCTTGGTAGGCGTTGCCATCAATCCAAGTTGCCTTGGTGTCACGACGTTTTAGTAAAAACTCCATCAACGCGTGTAATCCTTCGTCACCGAGGTCTGATAGCTGTAGAATCAGTTGTTGTTGGACGCTAATAGACCCAGCCATTAACTGTTGGAGCAGAAAGTCGATGTCACTAGCAGTGCCTGGTACAATCATTGGGTCTGTCATGCAATTTCCGGAGTGTTAGCGTTTAAAAGTGAATAAGCGATCGCTCTGTTTGTGCGTTCTGTAAGGTGAAGCACTGATAGCGAAATGTAGTTTACTATTTTTGAGCGTACAAAAAGCAATGCTTTGACCGAATCCCTTACTTTTGTTCCCAATACTTCACACCGGGAATAAAGTAAAATTTTGCGCCTCATAAATGGCTGAAAACAAGACACAGTAACAACTGCCGTCACTCCAAAGAAGCATTTTCTCAACCGGAGCGGCAGCGTATCTATTAGGAGTGTGTAATATATGTACGACAAGATTACCCCCCCCACAACCGGAGCAAAAATCTCCTTTTCTAACACTGAACCGATTGTGCCTGATAATCCAATTATCCCTTTTATTCGTGGCGATGGCACGGGAATAGATATTTGGCCCGCAGCCCAAAAGGTACTTGATGCTGCTGTAGAAGTAGCATATAAAGGCACGCGCAAAATCAGCTGGTTTAAGGTTTACGCTGGTGATGAAGCGTGTGAATTATACGGGACATATCAGTATTTACCCGAAGACACACTGACGGCGATTAGAGAATATGGCGTGGCAATTAAGGGACCCTTGACAACTCCCATCGGCGGCGGTATTCGTTCTCTCAATGTGGCATTGCGGCAAATTTTTGACCTTTACACCTGCGTGCGTCCTTGCCGCTATTATGCTGGTACACCCTCACCGCACAAAAATCCCGAAAAACTCGATGTGATTGTTTATCGGGAGAATACGGAGGATATATATTTGGGGATTGAGTGGCGACAAGGAAGCGAAATAGGCGATCGCCTCATCAAAATCCTCAACGAAGAATTGATCCCCGCCACCCCAGAACACGGCAAAAAGCAAATTCCCCTCGATTCTGGTATTGGCATCAAACCCATCAGCAAAAAGGGTTCTCAGCGCCTTGTCCGCCGTGCAATGAAACACGCCTTGCTTTTGCCCAAAAACAAGCAAATGGTGACTTTGGTGCATAAAGGCAACATCATGAAGTACACCGAAGGCGCTTTTCGCGATTGGGGTTATGAACTAGTACAGAGCGAGTTTCGCAACGAGTGTGTCACTGAACGCGAATCTTGGATTTTGAGTAATAAAGAGAAAAATCCCAACATTTCCTCAGAAGACAACGCCCGGATGATCGATCCTGGGTATGATTCTTTGACTGAAGAGAAGAAAGCGCAAATTGTCAAGGAAGTTGAAACAGTTCTTAATGAAATTTGGGAAACTCATGGCAATGGCAAGTGGAAAAATAAAGTGATGGTCAATGACCGCATTGCTGATAGTATTTTTCAACAAATCCAAACTCGACCGGATGAGTACTCGATTTTGGCGACAATGAACTTGAATGGCGATTATCTGTCTGATGCAGCAGCAGCAATCGTTGGCGGTTTGGGGATGGGACCTGGGGCAAATATTGGCGATGCTTGTGCGATATTTGAAGCTACCCACGGTACTGCACCAAAACACGCCGGTTTGGATCGGATAAATCCCGGTTCGGTGATTTTGTCGGGTGTGATGATGTTGGAATATATGGGTTGGCAAGAAGCAGCGGACTTGATAAAGAAGGGATTGGGGAATGCGATCGCGCAAAGTCAAGTTACCTATGATTTAGCGCGTTTGCTAGAACCGCCGGTCGAACCGTTGAAGTGTTCGGAGTTTGCGGAGGCGATAATTAAGCAGTTTAAATAGCCCTCAGACTGGAAGTCTGGGGCTATACAAACAAAGCCCGCCTACGCGGGCTATTAATTTGGTAGGGTGTGTTAGGCGAAGCCGTAACGCACCCTACACCAGATGAATAGGAGAGTTATTATTACAGCATTTTGGTGATACTATATATAGTATTATGATAATTTTATATTTAAATGAGCAAATTAAATAAATTAGTAGAGCAATTCCTCAAGCGATCGCCGGAAGTGCGGTTTGAGGACGTGCGCTATTTATTAGAAGCTTTTGGTTTTGAAGAAACAAGGTCAAAGGGTAGCCATCATAGTTTTCGAGACTCCGAAGGTAGAAAGGTAACAGTCTATGTCCAGCAAATTATTGAACTATTAAATTTAGAAGAGTGGAGTAATGAAGACACTGAACCAGAAGAACAAGCAGATTGAGAAGCCGTCCTTAGAATATTATTTGAACCTTCAGTATCCTGTCACACTTTACCCCGATGCAGAAGGGGGATATGTAGCTCAAATTAAAGATTTGCCTGGATGTCTCACCCAAGGTGAAACTTTAGAGGAGACAATGGCAAATATAAATGAAGCGCGGGAATTGTGGATTGAGACGGCTTACGAAGCTGGGGACGATATTCCTAACCCGTGTAATGATGATAGCTACAGTGGTAAGCTACTAGTAAGGATGCCAAAATCTCTACATCGTCGTTTGGCACAGACTGCTGAAAATGAAGGTGTAAGCCTTAATCAGTATATTGTGTCTTTATTGAGCGCATCGATGTAAGTGATGTTGAGAGATGGCGATGCCTGGGGCAAGAAGCTTTTGCTCTACGTATTTGGTAGTTGTAGGAGTACGATTGATAAGTGCGCGGTTGCTAGAACCGCCGGTTGAACCCTATCCAAGGCAAGCAATTCCTCGCTTTGTATGAGTCATATCAACCAATAGGAGATACTACGTCGGAATTTAATACTTTGACTCCTAGCCAAAGGGAATCTCAACTTAGGCTGTGCATCGAAAATCATAACCGTAGTTATGAAGGGCGGAATAAATTACAGTATGGAACTATCAATAAAGAAATCAAGACACGGTTTTGCAAGTCTCGCGATGATATGACTGTAGAAGAATTAAAACGGGTTTGGGGATGGGTTCAAACAAACTATCCAATTCTACCATCAGCGTGACTTAAGTAAAGATTGCACAGTACAATAGTACTATAAAATCTGAGTGTCTTGTCTTTTCATTCTTCTTTTGAAATGACTCAGACGCAGGGATGAGTGCTAATCTAGCTAACCTAGAAGTGTCATGATTTGTAGAACGCCTGTGAAATCTAATATTTCCAAGGTAAGAACATTGACCCTTGGCGACCCTGGCGACTTGGCAGCCCCTCCAGGTTCTCAGCCTTGGGCGATCGCGGTGCGACTGCAAATTCAATCTCTATTGAAGGATAACGTAAGCAGCGTTAAACATCTGCGAACCTGGCTCAAGGGCATAGACGAATACGCTGGATATCGCCAGTTAACAGACGAAACTGGTCAACAGTTTGCCACATACGCTGCATTTTGCAATGCTAAACCACCTTGGGGACTTGGCTATCCTCCAGAGGTAATTGACCAGATTCTCAAGGAACTGGAATCAGTTCAAGCAAAGCAGGTTGAGCAAGAAGACAAGCAATTTAAGAGTTGGGGCGATTTAGAGGGGTATTTACAGAGGTTTTCTAAGCTGGTTCAAAATTGTCCAGATAATCAGCCTATTAATACAAGAAAGATTGGGCAAGTTTTGGATATTGCTCTCAGCAAAGCACACGTTTGGAGGAAACGGTGGCTGGATTTGGGGTGGATTGTACCATTACCAGATGAAAAACGTGGCTATTATCAGATAACAGAAGAAGGACAAAAATTCGTAAAAGATTGGTTGGAAAAAAAGCCATTGAATCATACAAATGGTGGATTATTGCTCACTATTCCTCGTTGCAATTCCAAAAAGGCAGCAGAGCAACTAATTAAGTCTTTAGAAGTTGAGCAATTGAGATAACTTCACACACTCATTGGGGAATCACTTAATAAAAAGTCTGACGAAATTACAGAGATTGGTGATTAAACTCGTAATGTTAACTATCTAATACATAAAAATTTTATGTCATACAGCGACTTCACACTTGAAGCTTTAAAAAAGAACTTCAACCTAAATATTGTTGAAGTTAGCGGATTATTGCACAGTGAATCTACAGTTCCCAGCTCTTGGCTAAATGAAACCTTGCGAAGGAATTTACCTCTAGCTACTGCTATAAATACAGAAAAAGCTCGTTCGGAATTTTTGATTGCTCCAATATTAGGAGAATTAAAAGAAAATAATCCGGAAATCAGTTTATTTTCTGGAACTGACTTTAATGTTGACTCTACAAAAGGACTAAATGGAGTTTGCGATTTTTTAATAAGCAAATCGAGCGAGCAACTTAGTATAGAAGCGCCTGTAACAGTTATTGTAGAGGCAAAGAAAGAGAATTTGAATGCTGCAACTCCCCAATGTATTTCTGCAATGCTAGCTGCTCAAATTTTTAACTTCAACAGAGATAATCAAATTAAATCGATATATGGAGTTGTCACCACAGGTAGTATTTGGAGATTTTTAAAACTAGAAGGTAATACAGTCACTATTGATTTTAAGGAAATTTATCTCACTCCAATTGAGATTTTGCTGGGTTTATTGAAGGCTACTATTAGTAGTTAAATTTTAGCTCTCAAGAGTTAGGAGACAGTAATTCCGCACCTCCTAATTCTTCACTCTTAACTTCAATTAAACTCCTTAACAATCGCCTCGGCAAACTCCGAACACTTCAACGGAGGGTCTTTCCGTAGACAAATATGGACAGCCTTCTTCTGAGTGACTCGTTGGGTGTTGTGGATCTTTAAAACAAGGCTGTCCATATTTGTCAAGGTTAAGTGCAGCGCCTTCTTCCCACAAAAAAAGCGATCGCCCCTTCTCAACTTTCCATATTTAGTCCGCGAAGGCGGACTTTGTTTGTGTAGCCGCGAATTCCATTCGTCGGCTATCACGCACGCGCATCGACTCTGCAAGAATATCGCCTTTGATTATTTTTCAGCAAGCAAAGCACAATAGTCAATAGCAGAAGAGCATTTACTGCTGATGGCTCTGGCACTTTCTTAACTTCTTGTCCTCCAGTTATTGGGTTAGAACAACAACCATTGACATTCTGATTGTTATTAGCAACACCATTGCCATCAGACATAGTAGGGGATACCGTAGGGCTAGGGCTAGGGGGAGGAGTGACACCAGTTTCTCCACCGCTGGAAATAAGAGTCCCTCTTGAACCGGAACTATGTCCACTATCTCCATTCAACAATACAAATAAAAGCAGTCCTGCTAGAGGAATTCCTATTAA
Organism: Nostocales cyanobacterium PMM_0081; assembly: GCA_949127805.1. Classification (GTDB taxonomy): domain Bacteria; phylum Cyanobacteriota; class Cyanobacteriia; order Cyanobacteriales; family Nostocaceae; genus Hassallia. The sequence goes on along the minus strand of CASBQC010000299.1, from coordinate 4,137 downwards.
CCAAGCAGGAAAGCGATTATCGGAACCGTCTTGAGTCAAAGCATATCCTTCTGAAGAAGAAGGAATATCAAGGCTTATGGCTTCTGGCTCCAAGGTTACTACAGGACCACCTAAAAAGGCATTTCCTTCTAAAGCTTGTCCATATAGCGAATCAAACTCATTCCCAATTCCAGCAAAGGGACGACCAAGTTCTCCTCCTTCGGGTGAGAAGGGAACCGAAAGTATGTGTAAAATGCTGTCTTTGAGAGCATTCTCATTTCCTGCATTCAATGCTTCCAACCCTCTAGAGAAGTTACTCAAATAATACTGCGTCACCTCTTTTGGCAAACCCAAAGATTGAATCTGCTGTTCAAGGTTAGGAATTTTTGAGACTTCTTCTAAAAGCAGACGTCCGTAAGAATATTTGAAGTCCAGCAATCCACTCCGGAGACTGAGTGAGTTATTGTCTCCCGATAATGGTGACCAGTAGAAGTTCTTGGTTATCAGTCCCAGATTTTCTACCGGAGTTCGACCAACCTGTTGCCCAAGAAGATACTGATAGCCATCCACAATGTTTTTGGCATCGTTTTGCCAAAAAGATGAATATGGAACTTCAAGCAGACGGGGGTTGTTACCGTAAAAGTTAGAGAAATTACGGTAGTTTTGCTCTCCACCCGCTGCACGCATCAGCAGGTTGGAGTAACTAGCTTTGTTATTTTGTTCAACTAATTGTTGGAGTACCGATCCAGTCTTGTTGCAACTACCTCCAAATCCTGTAAGACAGCCAGGAATGGCTCGTATTTGACTGAGACTCTCCCCCGACAATTGGTACTGGAGATAATTTTGCTCCAATCCGGGTTGAACACCATAGCGTCCTATATTCAGTTGAGCGGAAGCAGGCTGAATAACTGCCATTACTGCCGCTAAAGACAACGCAATTCTGTTTACGACTGACTTCAACACAATTAATCTCCACCAAATAAAATTGGACTTAACCTAACGGACTTGGCTAGAACCCAAGTTAGACGGTGAATTGATGTTTATGGTAATCCCCGTACCCTTGAGTTCTCCCGCATTAAGCGGGTGGTACATTACAAAACTACGGCTGGGTTGGTCAAACAGATAACCACGGCGTGAAGCTTGTATCTTCCCGGAGCGGACTAACGATATAAATGTCTCTAGATACTTACGTATACTTTGACGGTTGTTCAGGGTTGTATTTGTATAGTTATCAACAAGCGTCATGAAGAAATCTAAGCTGCGGTTCTCTTGTCCTTCAATCAAACTACCCTGGTCGAGGAAAGAACTTGCTACGAGCTTTCCATCTATCTGTTGAACCTTTAAGAGGGTGTAATAGCGTCCTTCTTTTTTGGGATCATTTACATAACAAACCCACGAACCATCACTACTTTGTGTAAAACCTTGCTGTGCCAGGTAAGAAATTGGAGAGTTACTAGGCTCGGTTGATGGAGGTAACAAACTCTCTACTGCATCACTAGAGCAAATTTTCTGTGTTATTTTCTCAGGAGAAGCAGTGGGAACTGACTGTGAATAAGCAACATCAGACGCAGCAGCTAATGCATATATAGCCAAAGCCGCTGCGCTAAAAAAGCGCAGAAATGTATTCATTGAAAATCTCCGTTAGATAATTACAAAAAACAGGGTTTAGCAATGTAAATTGCTGATTTTTGTTAAGAAACGCGAATCGCTAACGGGGAACACATAACGTTAGTTATGCCTTTTGGGCAACTTTATTTCTAGCCGGAAAAATACGATTGTTTAAGATTCTAGGACTTATGCATTGACAAAAATACGATTGTGTCAGGATAGCCCTACGACCTTCGTAAAGGTCAGATAAGTTTGTTTACTTTCGCTGTGTATTCTTAAGTAGGTCTGAGGACTAATTTTTTATGCAATGCCTGGGATAGAAATGGGAAAAAATGCCCTTGACGATCGCCCACAGACAGACTATACACCTGAACTACACAACTGGACTACGAATGCACCGTGTTTTTAGTCCATATAGCTGCATAGAAAGTAAAATGCGTAAGTCCTAGATTCCTAATTTCAGATGAAGTTAGGATGCGTAGATGCTCTTAGCTGTGAGACATCGCTCCCATGCTCTGCAATCATTTGCCAATATTTACAAAATTAGTACCGGGTAACGCCTCAGAAGGCTACTTTACAAGGCACGATTATCATAAGCGTCGCATTTGTTAAATATCAAATAAATTTTTGAGATATCATTAATAGTACTGCATTATTTTGAATTAATTCTTTGTTTACATATTAAATATGGGGTATGACCCCACAACATCTAACTTAAGAGTGATATTTTCAGGTTTCTTCAGGCATAGCTGAAAAATATTAGTCTCTTTTTTCTAGCCAGTGATATAAAAGGCAGCTGCGTTAAGTCCAAGAGGCTGATGGGGTGATATTGAATGTGCGCTTTGGCTCATAGCAGAGAATTACCCCCAGCGCGATCGCAACTATTGAACTTGCTGCTAACTCATTAAGGATACGTGTAACCATTAATGTTAACTCCACCATACTGTCCTTCTGACAGGGGAGGAACTACAAGATCAGACTGAGATGATTTAGTTTCCGGCAAGCTGGGATAAGAATTGCCATTACCATATCCTACTTGGTTACTCGGCTGGACAGTACCTTGATTTGGAGCCTGGGGAGAGTATGGTGCAATATTATTCTGTGCTGCATAAGTTCCCGGCGATACCGTTGATGTTGGTGTGACTACGCTAGGCAATGGCTGAACATTATTTAAATTACCGTAGTAATTCTGCGGCTGATTGGTTAGAGTTGGCTGAGTACCAGAGTTAGTGTAGTAATTTTGCGGCTGATTCGTGACTGTTGGCTTTTGGTAACCCGTTGTAGTAATCGAATCGTTGGGGTTTGTATTCAACTGAGTGCTTGCAGAGAAACCGTTATTGGGTAAACCGTTGCTGGGTAGCGATCGCTGGGTAGCACTTATCTGGTTAGAAGTAGTATTATTGAAACTTGACTGCTTCTGTGTCGATTCGTTGATTGCTGTTTGTAAAGCGCTGATTGGGGCAGGATTTTGATTAGCCGAGCCAATCCCGAAGTTAGAAGAACTTCCTGCTATACCTGGTTGAATAGACGATGTATCTGAAGATTTGACACCAAACAACTGTATAGCAACATTAGCAGTCCCGGCTTGCAATAAACTTTCTGCTTGTGCCACAAAAGGATTTGTCACCTTTGAAGTAGGTACATTATCAACTATCCCCACAGAATTTGACTTAGCATTTTTAGCAGCTTCCTGCTGTTTGCTAATTAAATTATCTAATAAGCTTTTGCTCTGATTCTCTTGACTTTTTTCCTTTCGCGTGCTGGGTGCTACTAGCAAATTTGATTGTTGAGCGTCATTAATCAGCACTGGTAAATTATCAATATCAGCTGCGATCGCTCTATCTTCATCTGAAAGAGATGAGTCAGCAGGCTTTTGTCTAGCAACTTCCTTGTTATTTTGCCAAGATGCCAAAAAATCTGGGTTTGCCCAGTATTCCCGAATTCCCAACCCGACTACAGATAAAAAAATCGCTGTTCCCCAAAAAGCCGGTCTACTGAAATTCCATAACCTGGCTCTGAGGTAACGTAAATAAGCGGGGGGATAACGCTGAGGTGACATGGGCACTCGAATCCTTGAATTTACATTTACTGGCTACTGGCGAAACTTTCAACAAATTCAAAACCGAGCTTTCAAGAGTGCATTCAGACTGAAGGGTAATAATTAAATTTTCTGAAAATCTCATCCTCAAATATTATACCAATTCTAGAAAAATGCGCTTAACAAGCCTGGGTCGGCAGGTTTTGTTCTTAGAGCCAGCGGCTTCCAGAGCAAGGGCTACATTATAAACAATTGGGATTACAAATCAAGTCTGAAGGCTTAGGGAAATTTCTCAGTAGAAGAAGTTGCATTTTAACTTAATCCTAACCTTTCCACAGTCCCCCCGTCATTAACAATGCAGGTGCATTCCTTAGAAACTTTACTTTTTTTCACGTGACATCTCCTACACCTCTCTTCGAGCAGGTGTAGGCTTCTCAGATATTCCGAAGAATATGGAGAACTTCCTTAGAGGTAGAATCAGTAACAGAGTTTGCTATTGCAATTCCACCTTT
>CASBQC010000298.1 GCA_949127805.1 Nostocales cyanobacterium PMM_0081 | reverse complement strand
GGTTTAAAAGTGGCGATTGTCGGGCGCCCGAACGTGGGGAAATCGAGCTTGTTGAATGCATGGAGCCAAAGCGATCGCGCTATTGTTACCGATTTACCCGGAACCACCCGCGATGTTGTTGAATCGCAGCTAGTTGTTGGTGGAATTCCCGTGCAAGTGCTGGATACAGCAGGTATTCGCGATACCATTGACCAAGTAGAGAAGATTGGCGTCGAGCGATCGCGTCGTGCTGCAAGTGCAGCCGATTTAGTATTGCTCACCATTGACGCTGCCGCAGGTTGGACGAAAAGCGATGCGGAAATTTATTCTCAAGTACAACACCGTCCGTTAATTTTGGTTCTCAATAAAATTGACCTTGTAGAAACGCAGCACATTGCATCTATTGAATATCCCAAAAGTATTAGCTTAGTTGTCAAAACCGCAGCAGCTAATAATCAAGGAATTGATGCTTTAGAAAAAGCTATTTTAGAGATAGTTCAAACCGGAAAAGTCCAAGCTGCTGATATGGATTTAGCAATTAATCAAAGACAAGCCGCCGCGTTAACAAAAGCTAAAATATCATTAGAACAAGTGCAAGCAACAATTGCCCAACAATTACCTTTGGATTTTTGGACTATTGATTTGAGAAGTGCAATTTATGCATTAGGAGAAATTACAGGTGAGGAAGTTACAGAATCAGTTCTCGACCGGATTTTTCATAAATTTTGTATTGGTAAGTAGTGACGACTTTAGTCGTCCTCTGAATATAATAAGAGGACTGAAGTCCTCACTACGAATACCAATGTCTTTTCTCAATCAAATTACCGATGGTAACATATTAATTGTAGGAGCCAGTCAAGGTATTGGTTTAGGTTTTGTCCAAAAATTATTACAAGATGACAGAATATCCAAAATATACGCAACTTATCGTCAAAAAGAATCGGCTGATGAATTAATCACTATTGAAAGCGAAAACGCTGAAAAACTAACTTGTTTGCAAATAGATATTACCGACGAATCGCAAATTAGTGAAGCTGCTCAAAAGATACGTTCAGAAGTCAATAAACTCCACTTTGTTATCAATTGTGTTGGGTTACTGCATGATGAAAGTTTGCAACCCGAAAAAAGTTTAAGACAGATAAATCCAGATAATTTGCTGCGCTACTTCCAAGTTAATAGTATTGGCTCTGTGCTACTTGCTAAACATTTATTACCCCTATTTCGTCATCAAGAACGCAGCATTTTTGCGAGTATTTCTGCTAAAGTTGGTAGTATTAGCGATAATCAACTTGGTGGATGGTATGGCTACCGCGCATCCAAGACTGCACTCAATATGTTTATGCGAACAGTGGCGATTGAGTATGGTAGAAACAGCCCAAAAACTATAGTAGTGACATTACATCCAGGTACAACCGATACACAGCTTTCTCGTCCATTTCAAGGTAATGTACCAGCAGAAAAATTATTCTCAGTCGAGCGAACTGTTACCCAGTTGCTAACTGTTATCGAACAGCTTAAACAAGAAGATAGCGGGCAGTTTTTTTCCTGGGATGGTAGCCGATTGCCTTGGTAGAATTAAATGTAGTAGTTATATTATGTTCGTTTAATTAACACTAATAAAAACATCATAGCCGTCGTAGAGACGTTCGGTCCGGAACGTCTTTACATCATAACCGTCGTAGAGACGTTCCGTCCGGAACGTCTTTACATGATATTATTATTTAATAATTAAGATTTCCAGAAATTTTATTTAGAGACTTTTAAGGTTAAATTTAGAAAAAACCAAGGTTAATAAAAGGTTATTGATTATATCAGTTACCATCAGGAGTAAGCGATTTTGTTGATGTCAATATAAATTGCTCGTTTTCTTGACAAATTAACGCACCGTTAGTATTGTTCTAGGTGTTACTAAAAATAATCATTTTTTTGATTGGATTGCTATTGAAATCCGCAAGTAACAAAAATTAACTAAATTTCTTGGTATCTACCCTTTGGGATTTCCATAGGGCAGTTTCGTGTTTCGGTTTATGAAAGTCCGTGTAGCATTTTAACTACGGTTATTAAATTTTATGAAATTCAATCCACTCAAGCTAAACCGTCGCCAGTTTTTGCTAAATTCAGCTATGACCGGCGGTGGAATAATTGCCACAAATTTTTTAGCAAAATCAGGTTTCGCTCAAGCACCTGGTATAATCACATCAGACAAAGAGCGTCCTGGTATACCTTATGGTGTGGCTAGTGGTGACATTGACGGCAATAGAGCTGTCATTTGGAGTCGTAGCGATCGCCCAGCGCAAATGATTGTAGAATATTCTCTAGATGAATCTTTCCGCAACGTGCAGCGTATAAAAGGTGCAAACGCAATAGATGCTAGCGACTACACAGCACGAATTTATCTGAAAAATCTGCCATCACAGCAGCAGATATTCTACCGAGTCATTTTTCAAGATTTAGCTGATAAAAGAAAGTATAGCGTCCCCGTTACTGGTACTTTCCGAACTGCCCCTGCATATCGTCGAGATATATTGTTTGCTTGGTCGGGAGACACTGCCGGTCAAGGATGGGGTATTAATCCAGAGTTTGGGGGTATGAAAATTTACGAAAGCATCCGCAAACTCAATCCAGACTTTTTCATCCATTCTGGGGACAATATTTATGCCGATGGTCCGATTCAATCAGAAGTAAGGCTTGATGACGGTACTATCTGGAAAAACATTACCACAGAGGAAAAATCAAAAGTTGCCGAAACCTTAACAGAATTTCGTGGTAACTACATTTACAATTTATTAGATGAAAACGTGCGTCGCTTCAATGCTCAAGTTCCTATATTAGCGCAATGGGACGACCACGAAACCCGTAACAACTGGTATCCTGGACAAACGATAATGAATGATGACCGTTACACAATCAAGGACGTTTCCTTGCTATCGCAACGGGCAAATCAAGCATTTTTAGAATACATGCCGATTCGCTTGGATAACAACGATCCAAGCAGAATTTACCGCTCCTTTAACTACGGTTCATCACTAGAAATTTTCATGCTAGATGAGCGCAGTTACCGGGGACCAAACACAGAGAATCGTCAAACAGAACAAAGTGAAGAAACGGCATTTATCGGCAATGCACAAGTGCGTTGGTTAAAAAAACAATTGCGAAAATCAACAGCAACGTGGAAAGTTATTGCCAGTGATATGCCTATTGGATTGGTAGTTGCAGATGGTCCGACCAACTTTGAAAACTTCGCTAACGGAGATGGTCCGGCATTGGGACGAGAACTAGAACTTGCCGATTTACTACAGTTCATCAACCGCAACAATATTAAGAATGTCGTTTGGTTAACCGCTGATGTACATTACGCAGCAGCTCATTATTACGACCCCAATAAAGCACAATTTCAAGACTTTAAACCGTTCTGGGAATTTGTTGCAGGTCCTCTCAATTCTGGTACATTTGGACCCAACAAACTCGACAATACCTTTGGTCCAGAGGTGAAGTTTCTCAGTATACCTCCAAATTTGAAAGCAAATCGACCTCCAAGTGATGGTTTCCAATTCTTTGGCACAGTTAAAATTGACAGCAATACAGAGGTGATGACAGTAGCATTGCATAACTTGGATGGTGAAACTCTGTACAGTGTAGATTTGCCACCAGAAAAATAAACTACACACTATTAGACATCTCCAGAAAAGATGTAGAGACGTAGCAATGCTACGTCTCTACAAGGATTTAGGACAACGCATAATTAATTTATGGAGATGTCTATTGTAGATAGATGAAAAGGTGCGAAGAAGTTCTATGTTATTCGTGCCTTTTTTGCAATAACTTTTTCCTCTCTATGTCCTAGTGGTCTGTCAAACTCCTAAATGACGGTTAGAAAGACGCAAGGGTATCTGAGTCTCTACAGAAAATCTATCCGTCAATTAGTCCTTGACGCACTACTAGTGATTTCACGAAATCATCTTCTCTAATGCTGTTTGCAAATCTCGCTTCAAATCATCAACTGCTTGTCTGGCACTAACGCGGTTTTTCTGATAAGTTGAAAAACGTTCTGTAACTGAAATTGGTTCACCTATTGTTACCCGTGTTTTTCGCCAACCTAAGCGAGGTCGTGCAGGATTTTTATCTCCTTTAATGCGGGAAATTAAATCAAACAAAATTAAAGATGTTTCTGCCAATCTTTCAAAAGTAGGCTTTTCTTTGACATAACTTTCTGTAACCGCAACAAAACTTTCCGCTAAACGCATATGTAGCATCCGCAGAGATGCTTCTTCGGCAATCCAATCTGCCAAGCCCCGATGTAAAGGCGATAAACTATTTAAATCTGGTAAATCTGCTCGGTAAATATCTTCCCAGCCGGCGGACTCAATACGGCGACATCGTTCAATTACAGTTCCCCCACTTTCTAGATTAAAATATTGTTCGGCTGCTTGTAATCCTTTATTTAATATTGCTTGAAGTCGAGTATCAATGTCTTGGTTAGGGTTAGGAGTTGGTGTTTGGTGGTAAAAGCGATCGCTAAATTGTTCCATCTGCGAAAGCACATGTTCAGCAAGCCGCAAAATTCGCTCTAAAAATAACTTTTCTCTCTCAATTGACTCACCAATTGGCTGCACTGACAAACCGCTATCAGTTTCTAACTTACTCAAAAGCCAATCGAGTTTTTTCCAACTTGGATTAATGTAAAAATATTGAATAGCGATCGCTACAATTAAAACGGACTCAGAACGGTTAGCTTTCGCCAAATCTTCTGCACACCAAAAGCCCAACTGAGCAACTCCAGGTTCTAAAGGACTGACAATTTCACTATGTCCATTAGTGCCTCCTTCTGGCGCTATACTAATAGGTAATTTGCCATTAACGAACAAATCCCGCGAGGAACGCAAACCAACTCTATCGAGTCGCTTACCTCGATAAATCGATAATCCTCCCAAGCCAGACAACATCCAACCCAGCCACTTTCCAGCCCAAAGAGTCATTCCCCGGTCATAAAGAAAGTAAGAATGAGCGGGGTATTGTAATGAGATATTCTGTTGACGTGCTACCCTCGGTACAGCCTTGGAAAGTAAATACATCATCGAGAAAGGATCGTCAACTTCAGAGTGGCGAAACGCCATTAAAAAGCGAATTTTCCCGTTTTGAAATTGTTGGTAAAGATTAACTAAAGTCTCTACATTTACAGTTTCAATTTGCGCGATACCCGCAGGAAGCCACGGTCGAAGCCGAAAGCGCCGCAACACTGGCAAAAGCGCTTTGACAACATAGTATACAAGCAAATTGAAGCGTTGCGGGATAAATTCTAGACGTGGTTGAGCGCGGTCAATCGGATGCGGCAAAGTAACTCTCCAGATTGTGTTGCTTCAAGATGAGCAATCTCTAACTTAGCGAAAAATTACCCTGACACTTGACCCTCTAATATCATGTCCGTTGAATTAACAGTCATAAAAACATACCTACCGTCCTAGAGACGTTCAGTCCGTCAGGGTCTCTACAGTATGTATGATTTGCACTTCCATGATATGATACCGAAATTTGGCGGCACAAATTTGCTTCTTTACTTGATTGTTAACATCTATCGAGATAAATATCTTGCCAAAATTCTCAAAACATAGTAAAGATAATACTTAAGCTAGATTGACATTCTTTGTTCAGCATAATGCAGTGCGGCAGAAGTTAACCGACTATTGACTGTCAACTGTTAACAGCCACCACTTGTATAAATGGAAATAAATAACACCAAAAAACACAACCGAACTAAAAAAAATCATGATGTTTTACACAAATACTTGGCAGAGAATATTAATCGTTACCGGAATGGCAGTTTGTACCTCCTCCATTTATCCGTGTAATGTTCAGGCTCAATCTTTGGCTGAAAAAGGCAACATATTAATAGCCCAAAATTTAGGGGGAATAGTACGAAAAATACCCCTAGAAGAAGTACCACTTACAACAATGTCTGCTGCCAAAACAGTGACAAATGCTGAATTTAATCAAGCCCGAATTGAACTGAAGTCAGATGGTTCCTTAATATACATCATGAGAGGAAAAAACCAACAAGGCTTTCAAGTTGAAGCACAAGTTACTCCCAGTGGTACTATTGTTCAAGTTGATGAGCAAATAGACTCCAGTGCAGTTCCGGAAATTGCTGTGAAAGCTTTGAAACGATGGGCACCAAATGACCAAATTCTCAGCTTTTGGCGGAGTACCCGTCTTGGGGAATTGTACTATCAATTTGTCATTCAGGATTTTTGGTTAGAAGTTGCTCCTGATGGGAATAAAGTTATGATTTATCGAAAAAAAGTTAATATTTAAATGATGGATGTTGATCGAGTCAGGCAATTTTTAATTTAGGATTTTTGAATTTAAATTGGTAAACTCCGAAATCAAAAATATAACTTCTCAAACAGAATTAAATTCTGTTGCTAAATAAGATTAATTAGCCATTATTATGGAATATCAAACCAGCCTAATTATTGTTCAGAGAAACTATCCAAAATTTCCTCAAAATCCTCGTGAAACACTTGAAAATCAGTAACCCCCAGAAAATTTTAACTGCCACATTAGTAGCTGCAACAACAATTACTTTCACCACTAATGCTGCTTCTGCCCAATCATTGAGAGGGGCTGGTGATTCTTTTGCTCAACCTTTGATAGAACGGTATAGACAAGAATACGAGCGAGAAACAGGTGAAAAGTTTAAATATAGCTCCATTGGCAGTGGTGGTGGTATTCGGTTATTTATAAAAAACTCTGTAGATTTTGGTGCTACTACTTTAATTCCCACCCCCATTGAAATCAATCAAATGGAAGATGGTTTGTTGATGGTGCCAACGGGGGGAGGTGCATTGGCTATTGTTTATCAACTCAAAGAAGTCACTAGCGATGTCAAATTATCTCGTGAGCAATTGGCAAAAATATTCACAGGTAAAATTACTAATTGGCAACAAGTTAATCCCCGACTTCCTAATCAAAAAATCCAAGTTGTAGTTTGCTCTGGCAATTGCAGTAATAACTTTCTTCTCACTAAATACTTGCGGAAAATTAGTGGGGGAAAAATACTAGCTAGTAGAAACCCCGATTGGGGATTTCGGGTATTTAATGCTCTGAGCCAAGATAGTGAAATCGCTGGAGAAGTCCGACGTATTGATGGTGCTATTGGCTATGTCCAAACAAACGTTGCCCTAGCAAACAATCTGTCGATCGCCAGTATTGAGAATAAAGCTGGTAATTATGTTAAACCAACTCTAGAAGAAACCAAGAAAGCCCTAGCAAATGTCAAATTTAAAGATGACTTCACAACAGAAGATATCCAAGATCCAGAGAATGGTTATCCCTTGGTAAGTTTAACTTGGCTGCTAGTGCATAAAAACTATCCCAATCAAGATATCCTGCAAAAAACTAAAAAATTGTTGACATGGATTTCGACTAAAGGACAACAATTTAATGAAAAATTAGGATATACAAAAATTACTGATGACGTTAACACCAAAGTAATTGAAGCTGTCAATAATGAAGTGAAAATTCGTCCTTTTTAAAACTGGATTTATCTGCTGAAAGATTTAGGATACCCAAAAATTCGGCGTTGCTAAATTAGAATATAAAATTCCAAAATTCCAGATTTAAAACTCCTACTCTTTGTGCCTAGAGCGCTTAGAAGTGAGACTTAATATTTTCACTCAGCAACGCCAAATATTCAAAATACCCCTCTTCTATTACTCTGGATAAAAAAATAATCTAATGAAGCCCTGACGACTGGAAGTCGCGGAGTTTACGGGCACACAAACAAAGTCCGCATGACAAGGACTAATCTGAAAAAAATGAGACATTTTTTGTGTGAAAATTAATCAAAATTATGAAAAAATTGGATGTGCCTTTTACTTTTACTTCACTCATCTTAAGTAGTAATTTACTAACTTCATCACCAGTCGTAGCACAAACACCTTTCAATGTAAATGTTTCCCAACTATCATCTCAGGATCAATTACCCCTAGTAACTGCTAATTGGGAGCCTAAAGTTGAAGAAATCCCGGCAAAGGAAACACCACAACCGCAAAGCGAAGAACTATATAGTAATGCTCCTCCTGATTTAGATGAAATCGTCAATGTCAATCAATTACAAGATGTTACACCTAACGATTGGGCTTATGAAGCACTGCGTAACTTAGTAGAAAAATATCAATGTATTAGTGATTCTGGTGAGGGTAAATTTCATGGTAATCGGGCAATGACCCGTTATGAATTTGCAGATGCATTAAATAATTGTTTGCTAAAAGTTCGACGTTCAATTTACAGCTTGAACAATAAATTTGCTAGCCAAGAAGACTTGGCAGCTTTAAAAAAATTGCAAGAAGAATTTGCTCAAGAACTGCAAAATGTTACTGCCAGAATAGATAACTTAGAAGACAAGACAGCTTTGATTCAAGAGCAGCAGTTTAGCACTACTACAGTTTTAAAGGGTACAGTAAGCTTTAACTTCATTAGCGCCTTTGGTGATAAAAAAGCAGTTTCTCCTGGTAGTAATTCCACAGAAAAAGTAAATACAAATCCCACCGTATCAGGACGAACAATTTTGACGCTTGATACCAGTTTTACGGGTAAAGATAGATTGCGAACCCAACTCGTAGCAGGGAATGTTAATAATGTTGGCAGTCGTGTCACTGGCACAGATATGACTCTTTTGCTAGGTGCAACAAACACTGGTAATAATGTCAGATTAGGTTCGCTATTTTATGAATTTCCCATAGGCGATCGCGGCATATTAGCCATTGCTCCGATAGCAGACTTTCCCACTCGCATTTTTCCGGCTCTTAATCCTGTCAACTCAATCTCCAATTTTGGTGGAGAAAGTCCTATCTACTCCTTTGCTTTTGGTAGTGGTGCAGTAGCTTACTATCAATTCACCGACAAAATCGCCGCAGGTATCAGTTATTTAAGTAGTTCTGGTGATGCTCCCAATCAAGGACTATTTGGTGGTCAATATACTGCTTTAACTCAAGTAACCTATACTCCATCAGATAAAATCGGGATTGCTTTTACCTACGGTCGCTATTATGCTCCGCAACCTGATGCAACTATTAATGTCACGGGGAGTAAAGGTAGTCAATTTGCTCAATTACCATTTGGTGCAGATACACCGACTTCCTCCAATGCTTTTGGCTTACAATTTACCTATAAAATTAGCGATAAATTTACTTTAGGCGGTTGGACTAGCTACTTTAACGCTCGAGCTGAGGGTTCACCCACTGTTAGTGGTGTCAATGGCTCCCAAGGCGATCGCGCAGATATCTGGAGTTGGGCAATTACCGCATCCTTAACAGATTTGGGCAAATTAGGCAGTCAATTAAGTTTTGTCTTTGGGATTCCTCCCAAAGTGACAAACAATGATATTAGCGATCGCCGCGATCCAGATACTTCCTTACATTTGGAATTATCTTATAGCTATCCACTGACTGACAGAATTTATATTACTCCGGGATTTTTGATGATTACAAATCCAGAACATAATGCAGCGAATGATGCAGTTTGGGTTGGATTGATGCGAACTTCTTTTAATTTTTAAGTAAGAAATTTATAGTGTTATCATGCCCCTTTAATTAACACTAATAAAAACCTACCTACCATCGTAGAGACGTTCCGCCGGAACGTCTTTACATTGTTACTGTTAATTAACCGAACACAGTTTTACCTCGGTCTCCCCAATGTTGTGATATAAACAACTGCCTCCTCAGCAGGAATACTTAACACTTCATTTACGTGATCGTCGAAGAAGCCGCCGATACCGCTGACGCCCAAATTGAGGCGAATAGCGGCTAAATTCAGCCTTTGCCCCAAATGACCGGCATCCATGTGTAAATAACGGTAAACGCGATCGCCATATTGAGCCACGGCGTTTTTCAAATCTGCCGTATGGAAAAGCACCGCAGCTGCATCTCGCCCTAATTCTTGCCCCAAGCAGAGATAGTGTAATTCTCGCTGGAAGTTTTTAAAGCGAATTTGTCTTAATTCTTGCGCTTTCGGTGCGTAATAGTAACAGCCTGCGTCAAGTCCTTTCACCCCAGAGACGACGATAAATGTTTCGATGAGATTCAAATCAAAGTAGTCTGGATCTGGATCTAAACCTTGCTCAATGTAACTTTTCGGTTGGTAAGTAAAATTCAGTAAAGCTTTCAGTTCATCAAAAGTTAAATCACTACCGCTGTAAGCGCGGGTAGAACGTCGTTTCAGGATATTTATTTCCAGTTCGTCTAGCTTATTTCCCCAGTCGATAGGGGTGGTAGCGGTAGGAATTTTTTGACAAAAAGGAAAGTTGTATTTATCTTCTAAAGATTTTTCTTGTTTCACCTCTGGTAAGTTGAGCTTGCCAGTGGTACCTGGTAGAATTTGTGTGGAGATATGGAAATATCTCAACAGTTCGCCATCGGGTATTTGGGGATAATCAATTTCGGTAGCGGATGGTAAAGCGGTTCGTCCTAAAGGCAGATTTTGTTTGACATCCAACAAGTCAGCTAAAGGAAGAACAGCAACTGCACCTTCAAGTTGGGAATCGATATAAAGTAGTTCATTTACCGCTTCATCGACAAAACCGCCGATTAAGTGGGGACGATAATCTGTAATTGCACTAGCTAACTCAATATTGCCTAAAAGGTGTCCAGAATCGAGAAAAATCCGGCGATAAGCTCTATCTTCATACCGCCATTCCGAACGATAGAAAACCGCAGTAACGATAATCGCCAATTGGGTATTTTCTAATGTTGGATGCCACAAACAAGCTGATTGCAAAGCTTGCCAAACATCACTTTCCCAATAATGCATCAGCGAATGATCGCGACACTGATAATTGTATAATCCAGGTGGCAATAACGGCGTACCACGAGAAACTACATATACCTCAGCGGGATATAATCCACCTGCACTCGGTGCGGATCGTAGATAAACCGTGCTTCCCATCGAAGGCATTTTCGCCGTCAGCCCATAACTACAAAATAGCAGTCGCGAAAGTCTTTGCCACCATTGAGCATCTGGGTTATCGGCATTTTCCTGTGGTTTTTCATGGATGTAGGGTTTGAGATCGAAGGAAGAGCCAATTTTGTACTCTTTAAAAGGCACAGGCTGCTTTGCCCAGTCAATACTGTGACTTTTCGAGGCAAGAGTTTGCGGATCGTATTTAGTGCGATCGTGGTAGTGCTGGGCAATTGATTGGCGTAGTTCTGGCATACGAGCTTTAATATCCTTCTACTACCTATCTTGGCACTCCTGCGCCTATAAGTTTCGTCTTCATTAGTACAAATGCTGACTAGGAAAGTTAGCGCTGATGGCAAAGGCGATCGCCTTCATAAATTGGAGCGTGTGTTTAGCCAAAATGCCGGTATAATGCTTTTTTGAGCCAAACTACGCTAACCATTATATTCTTCATGGTTATTAATTCTTTTCCAGCCACTGACAACATGATGAGTGATGTCGCCATTGGTAACTTTCAAAGCATTATCAACGAACAAGGCTATCTATATATTGAGGAATTGTGCGATAATTTCGACCACCTCGCATTCGCAGAAAAATTTGGCACTCTAATACCACACAAATACAACAACGAATATATATTCTCAATCAAAGTCGAGCCGAAGCTGGGAGAACGATGCAGTGCCGGGGGGCGGATGGCGCACGCGGCGACATTTTCAAGAGTTGTTTGAGAAGAGTGGATTTGTGTTAGAGAAAGTGGTTGACACCCAAACCAATCTTTCGGCAATGGAATTTGGTAGGAAGTCTTAATTACTTTCTTGCCGCTATAAGATTATCTATTAACGAACCGCAAAGACACTAAGTACACGAAGTAACAAGATTAGGACTTACTCAAAAACTCTCCCAAACTCTTATTTCTCTGTGTCCTCCGCGTTCTCTGCGGTTCGTTTTATCATCATTCAGCGTAAGTCCTAAAGAGAAAGAAAAAAATAGGTAATCTTTGAGCAGAAAGAAAGTAAGACGCGCTTTTACAACAATATTAAAGGATAGAAGGTAATGCGGCGAGTTATCTGCATCATGGTTCTGTTTTATTTAATTCAAACTTACGGAAGTAATCCAGGGCTTTTCGGACTTCCGCTTACCATCTATCTCAAAGAAAGCCTTCAACTTTCACCGGCACAGTTGGCAAGCTTTAGTAGTTTAGTTTTTACTCCTTGGATGATTAGACCACTTTACGGAATTATTAGCGATGCGATTCCGATATTTGGCTATCAGTTCAAAAGCTATTTCTTTATCTGTTACACCCTAGCGCTGGGAGTCTTTTTAGGATTAGCTGGCATTGAATCTTACACGATTAATGTGCTGGCGATCGCTATAACTTTAGTCAATCTATCCATAGCCTTTAGCGACGTACTTACAGATAAAATCATGGTCGTTCAAGGCAGAATTTTTGATAACACTGCTGGTTTACAAGCGGCTCAATGGACTGCTCTAGGTTTCGGGAAAGCGCTATTGTATTATATCAGCGGCTGGCTGGCTCAAAATTCTACTTTAGCGATCGCTTTTGGCATTAATGCAATTGTGCCCTTGATTGGTTTAATCGGAACCTTCGTGTTACTTGGGGATGAAAAAAAGCAAGAAAAAACTGTTTTAGTTCAAACTAGTCTGAAATCCCTTTGGACAGCAGTCAAGTCACGGGAGTTTCTAGCTGTTGTTGGCTTTATTGCTTGCCTTGAATTTACTCTCGTGCCGTCCTTGGTCAATTACATCATATATTACTACAAAGACGTTTTGAAGTTTGACGCTCAATCTTTAGGTGTTTTGGGTACATATGAAGCTCTTGCCAATGCTTTTGGTGCGATGGTTTTTGGCATCTTTGCTTTTAAGATTTCCCGACAGTTACTGCTAAATATGGCGATTGGATTAACTACTATTTCTACGCTTGGTTTGCTGTTTATACATAATATGCAAAGCGCTATCTTGGTGAGTATATTTTTTGGATTTTTTGCCATGATAGCCATGCTGGGTGTATTAGAAATCGCCGCTAGAGCTTGTCCTGTTGGTGCAGAAGGCTCAACTTACGCATTGCTAATGTCTGTATATATCTTTGCGAAACAACCAGGTCCAATCTTCGGTGGTTACTTATATAATTGGGGAGTTGCACCTTCAGTTCTTGTTATTATTAGTGCAGGATTTACAGCGCTATGCTGGTTTCTAATTCCTCTACTTAAATTAGAGAAAGAGTAAGTGAAATAAGTTTGTCAACCCGGAAACAGAAGCTTACCCGGCGTTCTTTGGTTTCCGAAAACAAGATGAAGGCGGACATTTTGTCGGCGGAATATCCGATCCGCAGTGGGCGACTTTTGCTCTGGATGGCACTATTAGTTTATCCCACTTTAAGCCCAATTAACGCTCTTCGTATTCAAATGAAATTAAATAAATTACAACAAAGAATTGTCAGTATTCTTGAACCTCTACCTATAGAAAACAAGCATTTGCCTCCCACAGGCGTAATTGAGCCTCTGCAAATTAAAATAGGCGAAACTGTCACAGGCTGGTTGCGATCGCTTCGTCGAGGTCAACCGATGGTTTGGGACCCTTGGATACTAAAAGATGGCGATATTTATCGTATGTATTACTTACAAGGGGTAGAAGGACAAGACCCTTGGTGGACAATTAGTAATATCGGCGCTGCGGTTTCTACTGATATGAATCACTGGGAAAATTTAGGAATTATTCTAGAGCCAGAGCCTGCTAATTATTGGGAATCGGGAAGAGTCTGTGCCGGTTGCACTTATCAAGAAGATGGTATTTACTATTTGTTTTATTCTGCCGGTGGCAAAGAACCACCACACCTCAGGAATGAAGCGATCGGTTTAGCAACATCAACCGATGGCGTACACTTTTCACGTTCTAGCGATCGCCCTTTATTAACTCCAGAAACTGACGACCCTTGGTATGGACGCAGCAACTGGAAAGAGCATTTACACTGGCGCGATCCTTATATTTTTAAACATGAGCAAACTAATAGTTATTATATGTTCATTTGTGCCGTCTCTAGAGTAACTGGTAATTTTCAAGGATGTGTTGGTTTAGCAGTAGCGGACAAAATTACTGGACCTTATAAATTGCTACCACCTGCTGTAGAAGCACCTGTACATGCTGTTGATTGGCCCTACTACCATTTAGAACGACCTCAAGTCATTTATAAAAACGGTAAATATAATTTATTATTTTCTTGCTTTAAGCAGTTTTTAAACCCAAATTGGCTGCAAAATTTAAAGCATAAAAGAGTAACTAACTCTTCACTCTATTGGTATGTTTCTGATAATATTGCCGGACCTTATCACCCAGTAGACAATGATGATTTTATCGTTAAAGGAAGCGAAAAAACTGGAATGTATGGAACTAATTTTTTGCAAATATCAGATAATCCAGAAGAATTTATCGCCTATGGCTGGTATCATAGACTTCACGCCTTACAAGTTTCTTCATCGTTTCGCGTTAACTGGAAAAACACCGGCAAACAGCATGACATTCTTGAAATTTTGCTGACTTCAGGTAAAACTGCTAGGTAAATCAGCGTTTTCAACACATATTGTAGAGACGTTCCTGCGGAACGTATCTACGGTGTTCTGGTGTTTTTATTACTATTAATTCAACCAACATAATATCGGAGAAAAACGAAAATTTATCCTAATCAGAATTAGCATCTGGTGTTCGCGTCAAACGTGGAGAATGTCCTCTCCGCCAACGATTAAACCCATAACCGATCGCTGCCAAAGCCAAGAAATAAGGACTGTAAACCATTAACCAAATACCCAATTTCAGCAAACCAACAGTAAAATCACCAAAAGAATTAGTAGATTTATTCCAACTTTCCTGAAGTTGTGAACCCAAAGCGCGTTGTGTTCCGTTGCTAGAAACTGTGGCTTCTAACTTCAAAGTAATAGTTGAATAAGCAACTTGATTAGTTAAATTTTTTAATTGAGCATCAATTTGTTCTATAGATTGTCGCACCTGACTAAGTTCTTGGGCAACACTTAACACATCCCGAACAGAACCAGCGCGATCCATAATTTTCTGTAAATTTGCTTCTGTTTTCCGCAAATTAGTTAATCTCGCTTGAAAATCAACTAAGCGATCGCCTACATCTTCAGCGCTGATATTACGACTTTGTACGGTTCCCAATTTGGCTAATTCATCTAAAGTAGATTGTAGCAAGTTCTGCGGTACTCGTAACTGTATTGATGCGGTGTGAGGGGCGTTTGTTTTTGTCGGTTGTTGTTCTTGTAAACTAATTAAATCTCCTTGCTGTTTATTGATAATTTGCGAGACGGCATTAACACTTTTATCTACAGAATCAACAATCAAACTTATTGCCGCTTTTTTGATTAATTGCGGACGGGAACGAGGTACTTGTGCAGTTCCAGCGGTTTGAGATGTTGCAGTATCACTCACCGATGATGCTGCGGGTTGACTTGCTGTTGTCTCATTCTTCAATGCAGCTTTAGGTAGGTTAGGTGCAGAAGCACAACTTGTGAAAATTACCCCTCCCATCAGCACAGTCAAAAGTAAAGTCGGTTTTCGCGTCGCATCAGTCAAGCTGTTCATAACCTACCTTTGGATAGTTGAAGTTAAGGCTAGTATGGCTGAAGCAAAAACAGATGTCTGGCTTTGTTGCAGTTTATGTAACAGAGGTAGGAATGAGCGCAAAAACCAAGATCGCTCCTCTTATTTCTCTGTGTCCTCTGTGTCCTCTGCGGTTCGTTTTTCCATAATTTTGCGCTCATTCCTCAGAGGATAAATTTGTAGTTAGCGTTAAAGCGCTTCAGCGCTTACTACGAAGAGATAAGCCTAAGGATGGATGAATCGGTAAAAAGACTATGACTAGCTGGTACATAAGTGAAAGAAGCAGAAACATGGAAACGAAACAACTAGGAAAATCTGGTGTGTATGTAAGCGCGATCGCTTTGGGTGGTATGCCGATGTCGTTAACCTCACGACCTCCCGAATCGGAATCTCTCCAAGTCATTCATCGTGCTTTAGATTTAGGCGTTACTTTCATTGACACCGCCGACTCTTACTGCAAAGATGAATCAGATAAGCATCACAATGAGAAACTAATTCACAAAGCTTTGCAAACTTACAATGGTGATGTCAGCAATGTAGTTGTGGCGACTAAAGGCGGTTTTATGCGTCCAAATGGCAGCTGGACTCGCAACGGCAATCCTGAACATTTACACAAAACGATTCGCGAAAGCTTTGAGGCTTTAGGTGGTAATAAACCCATTGATGTTTGGCAATATCACTCGCCAGATCCAGATTATACCATAGAATCCGCTTTAAAACCTGTGAAAGAAGCAGTAGAATCCGGTTTGATTCGCTTTGTGGGAGTTTCTAACTTTTCTGTCGAACAAATCAAGCGATCGCAAGATGTCGTAGAAATTGTCTCAGTGCAAAATCAATATAGCCCTTGGTCTCGACAGCCAGAGAAAGACGGAGTGTTGAAATATTGCGAACAAGAACAATTAACCTTTTTACCTTGGAGTCCCTTCGGTGGTAGTCGTCGTCATAGTGACTTGCAAGATATTAAAGCGATCGCGCAACTAGCTAAACAAAAAGGCGTATCAGTGTATTGTATTGTACTGGCATGGTTGCGTTCAAAGTCGCCCAGCATCCTACCCATACCCGGTGCTAGTAAGGTTTCCAGCATTGAAGATTCAGTGCGTGCTGTTGATGTGAATTTATCAGATGAAGAAGTGCAAAGAATTGATCGGGAAACTTAATTTGCTGGTTGATGGGCATTCCTTGCAAATGCATCTAAATCAGCTTTAGAGGATGCGAGTGAAAGTCGCACAGTTTACTAAGAACCTCTCTCTAAATCTCTCTTTTAGTAGGAGAGAGACTTTGAAAAAAGTGTTTTCCTGTTCCCCTTCACGCTTCTGGGAAGGTGTTAGGGGTTAGGTTCTTAGGGTTTTGATGTTAAATCTTAGATGCGTTTAACGTGAAGCCGCTTAAAGCTCCCTCCCATGCCATCAATCGAAACGCTTGTCTGTTGTTACACAATTTAAGGTACAATCAGAAACTTGCCAATTAATGACGCTCTTGCTGACAGGAGATGCTTCTATGACCCGGATGTACTACGACGAAGATGCCAATTTAGACCTTTTAGCACAGAAAACCATTGCCATCATTGGCTATGGTTCCCAAGGTCATGCCCACGCGCTTAATCTCAAAGATAGCGGGATGAATGTAATTGTCGGGTTATATCCGGGCAGCAAGTCAACTCCCAAAGCCGAAGCTGCTGGATTAACCGTGAAAAATGTTGCAGATGCAGTGAATGCGGCTGACTTCATCATGATTTTGTTGCCTGATGAAGTGCAAAAAACGATTTATACAAACGAAATTGAGCCAAATCTGCAAGAAGGAAATGTGTTAGCTTTTGCCCACGGATTTAATATTCACTTTGGGCAAGTTGTACCCCCAGAAAACGTTGATGTAGTGATGGTAGCACCTAAAGGACCGGGGCATTTGGTGCGACGGACTTATGAACAAGGACAAGGTGTACCGGCTCTGTTTGCAGTGTATCAGGATGCCAGCGGTCAGGCACGCGATCGCGCGATGGCATATGCTAGAGGTATCGGTGGAACCCGTGCCGGCGTTCTAGAAACAACTTTCCGTGAAGAAACTGAAACAGATTTATTCGGCGAACAAGCTGTATTGTGCGGTGGTTTGAGTGCCTTAATCAAAGCTGGATTTGAAACTTTGGTAGAAGCCGGTTATCAACCAGAATTAGCTTACTTTGAATGTCTACACGAAGTCAAATTAATTGTTGACTTGGTTGTAGAAGGTGGTTTGGCAAAAATGCGCGATAGCATTTCTAACACCGCTGAATATGGTGATTATACCCGTGGACCGCGAATTGTCACTGAGCAAACTAAAGTAGAAATGAAGAAGATTCTCAGTGAAATTCAATCTGGGCAATTTGCACGAGAATTTGTGTTAGAAAATCAATCTGGTAAACCAGGATTTACTGCCATGCGTCGTCAAGAAGCCGAACACAAAATTGAGGAAGTCGGTAAAGATTTACGCGCTATGTTTAGCTGGTTGAAAAAAGCGTAATTTTATTTGATATCTTGGATTCAACTCGTTCCCAGGTTATACCTGGGAATTTTTTTGCACAAAACTTTTATACCGTCGATCAGCAACGCCTTGAATTTAATTCTTGGTAAATTTTCCCTAGATGATTAATAGTGTTTTATAATATATGTACATATTTATGTACATAAACTGATGTTTTCCTACAAAATCACATCTCCAACCGATGCGAGAAATGACTTTTTTAAGTTGTTAGACCTGGTAGTAGAAAATCATTAGGTGTATATTATCAACCGTCGCGATGCGGAAAATGTAGCTTTGATTGCTGAGTCAGATTTGGTAAGTTTGGTTGAGACAGTTTATTTATTGCGTTCGCCTAAAAATGCACGTCGGTTACTTGATGCAATAGAAGAGTCGAAAACAGGAAAGATCCAATCTCAAACTATCGCAGAACTTCGGCAGGAGTTAGGGATTGAGCAAGAGGAAGAAAAAGAAAGCTGAACAAAAGCGAAATTAAGCCAGTTATAATTAATCGAAGTCCTGGTTTTAGTTCTAAATTCAAAGAAGATTTAGCTTGGTGGTTAAAACAAGAATTGAACCACTATTTAGTAGCTAACTAAATTACTCAAGCATAAGTTTCCGGTAAGCGTTCACTACTCTTGTTTATTAACCGACGCTTCAATTTCAGCAGTTCTCCGGTGTAAGGTGTAGTAAGCATTTCGCAGTCCATCTAATTCGGTTTCATTTTTTGCATATGGAATTTGATGCTCTAGAATAATGGCTTCTGCTTCAACAAGGGAGTATTCTCCAGCCTTTCTTCTGACTCGAAACTCGCTATTTGCCGATTGAGCAGCAATCGCAGCGGCTCCAGACAAACCTATCCCAAGCTTAATCCAATTTTTGAATGTTTCACTTTCAACAACACCAAGTACTGTGGTAAGTAGAGTTAAGGTTATGCCAGCGACAGTCAGGCTAATATTCCACCAGTGATTGATGGTGCGTACTTTACTAATCTTCTGACTGCGAAAGTCGCGAACTTCTGCCTTAAAGTTTTCCCTTTTCTTTTCCAGAGCTTCTTGACTCAATGGATTAGATTCTTCAGGTTGAGTTTCTATATTTGAACTAGTCACCGCTTTTAAGCTTCTTTATGAAGTGTACTTATTTCAATTATCTATACCATTGAGTGCAATCTATACTGCTACGCCCCATTAAGATTTTATACAACTTCTAGCCCTATTTGTTGAAGCATAGACAAAGCAGAGATTGCTGTTGGCTGGTAGGCGATCGCCTTCATGCAACATAATCTCTGCTTTGCTGTAACGCTGCACCTTGGTGTGAGGTTGCAGATTTATCCGATCTTGCTTTTCTAAACCAGCCAAAATTATAATTTGAGAGAGTTGTTCAATTCTTGCCTGCATAGCCATTTTTGCATTATGTGGCAAATCCTGGAGGATGCGAAATCTCAGGTAAAACGGCTTCCAGTTGTGCCGCAAGGCTGATGAGAGTAGCTTCAGCGGCAGGTTTGCCGATTAACTGAACGCTCATAGGTAAACCGTTATCGTCAAAACCAACCGGAATAGCGATCGCTGGTTGTCCAGTAGCATTCGCGGGTGGACAAGGTGCAATCCAGTGTATAATCCTTTGGAATGTCTCTTCCGGACTCAAATTTGCCCATTCCCCAATGCGGATGGGTGAATGCAGATAAACTGGCAATACCAATACATCCACAGTGTCAAAAAACGCCACGATTTGCCGCGCTACCATCTGAAGAAGAAACACTGCTTGCAGATATTCACCAGCCGAACCTGTCCGTGCTAACAAAAAGCGATTCATCGGTTGCAAAACTTCAGCCGGAATTCCCGACGCAGGGACGCTGGTTTGCCACACAACTTGAAATGGTTCAACTAAACTGCTGAAATCCGGGCATTGTTCTTCAACTGTATGACCAAGTTCTTCTAATAACTTAACTGTTTTCAGAACTGCTTGCTCACAGCTTGCATCAGCTTTTCCTAGAGGAGGGATGCTAGTTGCAAAGGCAATTCGCAGTTCCCCGATTTTTTCCTTACTTGCAGTGAGAAATGATGGTTTTGGATCGGGCAACCAGTAAGGATCGCCGGTGATATAGCCAGACATCACATCCAAAAGAGCGGCTGCATCGGCTACATTACGGGCTATAGGACCATTGGTGGCAATTCCACTGAGGCGATCGCCTGCTGGTGCATGAGACACTCTACCTCGTGATGGCTTGATGCCTACCAAACCACAACAAGCCGCAGGACCACGAATCGATCCACCACCATCGGAACCTTGAGCGATCGCAGACAATCCCGCTGCTAGTGCTGCTGCTGCCCCCCCACTAGAACCACCTGGAGTATATTCCAAATTCCACGGATTTCTGGTTGCGGGAAAACCCGTAGGCTCTGTGTAAGGAAATGAACCAAGTTCTGAAGTTGCTGTTTTACCCAAAAGAACAAATCCAGCGGAGCGTATCCGCGTCACTATCCCATCATCATATTCTGCAATCTGATTCAATAACGCCGGATTCCCGTAGGTACAAGGGACACCAGCTACTGGGTTAAGGTCTTTAATTGAAATTGGCACCCCAAAAAACGGTGGTAGGGATGAAGTTTCTCCACCCCCAGACAACATTTGTGTTTTGGCTTTGGCATCAGCGATCGCACTCTCTGCCATTACCGTAAAATAACTTCCTAATTGCGGATCTAAGCGCTGAATTCGTTCTAAATATAATTCCACCAACTCCAACGGTGACACTTGACGCTGACGAATTAATTCTGCTTGCTGCAATGCTGGGGTAAAAGCTAAGTCAATTTGATTCATTCTTGTTCCAAAGCCACAACAGAGTCATCCCGAAGTTCAAAATTATGCTCAACTCGTATAAATTAATTATTCTATGCATA
This sequence comes from Nostocales cyanobacterium PMM_0081, assembly GCA_949127805.1. Lineage (GTDB taxonomy): Bacteria > Cyanobacteriota > Cyanobacteriia > Cyanobacteriales > Nostocaceae > Hassallia. The sequence goes on along the minus strand of CASBQC010000298.1, from coordinate 1,739 downwards.
GTTCTTTTTTTGCATAGAAAACTTGACAATAATCTTTATATTACTATTGTTTGAATACCGCAGGTGGAAATTTGCTCAGGCATTGTGAACAATTATAAAATACAAAAAAAGGGATAATGATTATGACCGCTACTAAAAACCGTTTGTGGACAGTAGAGGAATATCATCGGATGATAGATGCTGGGATTCTTACTCCCAACGACAAAGTTGAGCTTTTAGAAGGTTGCATCATCCAAATGAGTCCACAAAAACCACCCCATGCAGCTACAATTCAACGCAGCGATCGCTATCTGCAAAATCTGTTCAGAGATAAAGCTGATATTCGTATACAACTACCCATCACTCTATCTACCTCAGAACCCGAACCAGATATCGCTGTAGTTCGCATTGATGCTGGTGTTTATAGCGACCATCACCCCAGTGCTGAAGAAATCTTTTTGCTAATTGAAGTTGCTTACACAACTTTAACTTTTGACAGACAAGAAAAAGCTCCTATCTATGCTAAAGCGAATATACTTGACTACTGGATTTTAGATATTGAAAAGCGCCAAGTTTATATATACCGCAATCCAACTACATCAGGTTATAAAACAGAAATAATTCTTCAAGAAAATGCAGCTTTAGCACCTTTAGCTTTTCCAGAAATTGAAATACCCTTTTCTGAATTATTTCTTTCTTAAGTAGTGAGGACTTCAGTCCTCATCTTATAACAGTAATAAAAACATCCGAACTTTAGTAGAGACGTTCCGACATAACGTCTCTACAATATCTATGATTTGCTCGACATGAAATAAGGACGCCCATTCCTTACTACAATAAAATAAATATTATTAAACTAGAGAACGGTCAGTTAAAATCTCATAGCCAGTATCCGTCACTAACACGGTATGCTCAAACTGAGCCGACAAAGAATTATCCACCGTGACAGCAGTCCAGCGGTCAGATAAAGTCCGCGTCACCTTAGAACCTGCATTCAAAATTGGCTCAATAGCCAGCGTCATTCCTGCACGTAGCTTGACATTTGGCATTTCCCGTGTGCGGAAGTTGAAAACTGAAGGTTCTTCGTGCAAGTTGCGACCAACACCATGTCCGGTGAAATCCTCAACTACACTAAAACCATTACCTTTTACATGGTCTTCAATTGCTCCAGCAATATCTATCAGGTAATTTCCCGCTTTAACTTGTTCAATGCCTTTGAAAAGCGATTCTTCAGCGATGCGAATCAGTTTAGCAGCTTCTGGAGTGACATTACCCACGGCAATAGTAATGCAGGAGTCACCATGAAAACCTTGATAAAAAGCACCTGTATCTACTTTTAAAACATCCCCCAAACGGATGACTTTTTTCGGACTGGGGATACCGTGTACAACTTCATTATTAATGCTGGAACAGATAGAACCAGGAAAACCGTGATATCCTTTAAAGCTTGGTGTTGCACCCATTTCTCGGATGCGTTTTTCCGCATGAGCATCTAAGTCAGCAGTAGTCATTCCTGGTTGTACTAACTGAGAAATTTCTTTCAATACGGTAGCGACAATTTTTGCAGATTGCCGCATAATTTCAATTTCACGCAGCGATTTAATTTCAATTCCTCTGCGTTGTCGTTTGGAAACATTAGGCTGAGTTGATTGAGAAAGTAGGTTACTGAAAATGTTCATTGTTAGTTGTTAGTTGTTAGTTGTTAGTTGTTAGTTGTTAGTTGTTAGTTGTTAGTTGTTAGTTGTTAGTTGTTAGTTGTT
>CASBQC010000297.1 GCA_949127805.1 Nostocales cyanobacterium PMM_0081 | reverse complement strand
CCCCCCACACCACGCTTCCCCCTACTTCCACTCTGAAGTCAGGTTACGATAGTTAAAGTCAGTGGCGCTGGGATGACAGCTGACACAGCTACCAACTTGCACGGGGCGTGGTAGTTTTACTTTGGGATGCAAAGCTTTAAAATAGCGCGAATCGGTGAGTCGATAAGGTGTTGGTTCGTCTTGTAGCTGAGAACGGGAAAAAGTTAACAGATATCTCCACACCAGGATGCGCGGTGGATCGATTAAAGGTTTGAGTTGTACCCCGTAGTGCTGCGAATCTTGCAAAAGATTTTTCCAGGTTTGGGTGGGAAAAACAGCCGGGGGAAGGGGAATGTGACAATTAGAGCAGTTTTCTAAATATAGTTGTTGTCCTAACTGATATTGTGCTGACACTACGTCAACCGTGCCCACATCTGACGTGTTTGTAGCCCCTTGAACGTTAGTTGCCAAAGCCAGAAGCCAGCCCATAGCCAGACTCCACGCTAAAATTATCACCATTAAACCGATAGTTTTTCGTTTTGTTGGGCGGGATTTGCGCTTGACTAGATTTGACATTCGTCTCACTCACAGATATTTAAATGTGGCGCTTGAGCTAATAATAAGACTTATGCGGCGCTTGCGGTGTTTCTGATTTTGCTTAAGTCCAGATTTATCCCGGTTTATTTATACTAAAACTTATAGATTGACAAAAAATGATTTGTGTGATAATGATTTTGATAGCTAAAATAACAAGTGCTTTTGTTACTATCAATTATTTTGCGCTTTGTACGAGTTTTTAATAAGTTATTCAGCCGATAATTGATTTTGTCATTGATTAAAAATCATAAAAAAATTAAAATACTACTTTTCCTACTTGGCGTGAAAAGTTTGCGGATGATTATTAAAAATACCATTATAAGGGAATGGTGCGATCGCTTTCGTTGAAAAAGCTGATATTATCTTTACAAGATTCCCTGAGGCGATGACCATTCGTGGTCTACATTTATCATAAATTGTAGAGACGTGATTTCTAGCGTTTATACAAAAAGCAAAAAATCCGTATCATCAATTTACCTCTTAAGATGCAAAAATCCTACCCAAACATATTGTTTTCTTTGCAGTAGGCTTTGAAATTACAGCACTAAATGCAGCAAAGCTATTGATTAGGCGATAGCCGTAGTAAGTGTTTACCTACTTTTTTAAAAGTCATTAAATCTTTACTAAACTTGTAAAAACTTTACTGAAAAAGCCATTGCTAAATTTGTCACTTAGCCCTATTCTACTTTAACATAGTCCGACTTAAAACTATTAACAATCGTGGTTAAAACTAATAATACCAGCCCGTCTGTTGCACAGAAGGATGATTATCCAGGATGTGCGTACTTTATTCGGCATGGTGAAAGCACCAGCAATGAACGCAACATTTTTGCAGGAGTACTGGATGTTGACCTGACAGCATTTGGTAGGTTACAGGCACGCCGTGCAGGTGTTGACATTAAGAAAAAAGGTGTGAAGTTTGATGCAGTATATGTCTCTCACATGAGACGTGCGCGGCAAACTTGTGAAATAGCCCTTGCTGAAAGTCAAGCGCTGAAGTCGGACGATATTCCTGTTGAGATCGACCATCGAATTAGCGAGAAATCCTTTGGCATTTTTGCGGGACGTAACCTAAATCTGCTGCGTCTTGCTTTGGGGTACGAAGGCTTCGAGGAAATGTTGCATTCCCATAACGAAGCACCTCCGGCTGGGGAGAAGATTGCCCAAGTTTACGGACGCGCTGCTTCTTTCTATGAGGAGCGGGTTGTACCGCACTTGAAACGGGGTGAAACTGTTTTGGTAGTGTGCCACCAATATGTATTGGAGCCTCTAGCACTATATTTAAGTGATTTACCACCAACTGATTATAAACATCTGAAACTCCCTAATGGTAAAGCTCTCAGTGGTGAAGAGCTAGTCAAGTTTCGCGACAAGGAATCCGGTGGTGCAGCTGCGGTGCGTAAACAGATCAACGATCTGTCAATTATGTGGGCAATTTTGCTTTATGCTGCTGCGTTCTTACTGGGATGCTTGGTAAGGGCAATAAGTGCCTCCTCCGGGGGAATTCCCTCAGAACTATTTCGAGGGATAATCGTTGCCTGTCTAGCGGCTTCAACATTTTATACCTACCTGGACATTGACTTTGCAGCGAGTAAACGCAAAGTAACTTCAACTGTGAAGTATATAGTCTATGCGTGGATGTTGGTGAGATGGGTAGTTGGGCTAGCTTTGATATTTTCGGGAATTTTGTATCAAAATCCCGGCGATTTGTACAAAGTTATGTGGGTGCTTTTTTGGATGGTTCCACCCGCTCTTACTTCCCCAGTTTTATCGGTACTCTGGGGCGGTAATCTTTATCCGTCGGCTATCTTGTCAAGGATGTTATCAATTATCGCTCCAGTAGCACTGATTGTGACATTTGGCTTGGCAAAACAATTACCAATTAACAGTTCAAGTCTGATATTTTTCGGTGTCATTCTAATTGTTGGTCTGGCAATACCGGGAGCGATCGCCCAAATTTGGCGTGACAAATCTCCTGTTGAATCAAATCACCACAGTAAGAACTGGAAATTTATCGGAGTGCTTGCTGTCGCATTAATGGCTTTGGCAACGGGGTTTCAGTTTACTCCATCAACATTCCTCAGCGACTTATTTTCATCAACAGATCCGACGCGATCGCTAGCTTGTCTGCAACAACTGGCAGTGGCAACATTAGTCTTTATCTTAATGCGCGTCTTTGCCGTATTAACTTCAGTGTTTACAAAAGGCAAGCTGATCAAGGCAGAAGCTAAGGATGCTTATATTCTGCTTGTTAATCCCAACTTTTTCCTTTGGGCAGCTCTTTTCCTCGGAGTTAGTGCAACTGCAAATCCAGAAGCCGTAAAATATGCAATTTTTTGGGCAGCACTGGGGTTCTTCTGCATACCACTCGTCGAGCAGATATTGTTTATGAATTCATTTGGTAATGAATTATTGCGAGAAACACTGCGTTCTTCGAGAATGGCAACAGAAGATGTGAGAAAACTTTTCCAACAATTGGATACAGATGGAAGCAATGCACTCGATAAAGACGAGATTATGGAGCTTTTAGGGCGAATAGAAGATATGACAACAGGTGAACGCTCCTCTGAAGATGTCAGGAGGTACGTCACTGATTATCTTTTCGCCACTCTTGACTCCGATAAAAATGGCACAGTTGATTTAGCAGAATTAGAAGACTATGTATCAACCTACGGGTTAGTTGCTAACCTTAACGTTGTCTCTGCTGCGGCATCCCCGGTAACAACATAATTAAATTAGCTTGACAAAATAGAAGAAATGCGTATTTATTAAAAGCGGGAAAAAGTATTGAGGTCTGGAAACCACCGTTCGCAACCTGCTGCTTAACCGTCTGATGTAACTAGATGTGAGAAAAAAATAAACTATCTACCCAAAACCTCAGACAGAATCAAGGATATAGCGATCGCGTGTAGAAGGGAATCGTGCGATCGCTTTCGCACAAAAACCTGATATTATCTATACAACATTTTCTGAGGCGATGACCATTCGTGGTCTACATTTATCATAAATTCTAGAGACGCGACACCCAAGCGTCTCTACAAAAAGCGGATATCATACCATCAATCTATGTATGAACAATAGTGGTAAAAACCAATAACACCAGTGCATCTGTTGCAGATGCAGAAAAGGATGATTATCCAGGACGTGCCTACTTTGTTAGGCATGGTGAAAGCACCAGCAACGAACGCAACATTTTTGCAGGAGTTCTGGATGTTGCACTCACACCATATGGCAAATTGCAGGCACGCCATGCAGGCATGGATATTCAAAAAAAAGGTATAAAGTTCGACGCGGTATATGTCTCTCACATGATACGTGCGCGGGAAACCTGTGAAATCGCGCTTGATGTTAGTCAGGCGCTCAGGTCGCCCGATGTCCCCATTCAGATCGACTATCGGATTAGTGAGCGCTCACAGGGCATTTTTACGAAACGTAACAAAAATCTGGTTCGTCTTGCCCTTGGCTACGAAAGTTTTGAAGAAATGTTGCATTCATACAACGAAGCACCTCCTGGTGGCGAGAGGATAGCACAAGTTTATTCACGAGTAGCTGCTTTCTATGAGGAGCAGATTGTCCCCCGCTTACAACGGGGAGAAAATGTTCTAGTGGTGTGCCATGAATATGTACTAGAGCCTTTATCAGTTTATCTAAGCGGTCTACCACCAACTGCTTACAAACGCTTGAAACTCCCTAATGCTAAAGCTCTCAGTCGAGAGGATCTAGTCAAGTTTCGCGACTATGAATCCAGTGGGGTGGCAACCCTGCGTAAAAAGACTAACGATCTTTCAACCATGTGGGCTATTGCGCTATATGCCATTGCATTTTTGCTTGGCAGCTTTGTAAAAGCAGTCAGCGCTTCAGCTGGGATACCGTCAAACTTATTTATAGCAATAACCGTTAGTGGTCTGGCTATTGCAACATTTTATACATACCTGAGTATTGACTTTAAAGAGAGTAAAGGAGAAGTATCCCAAGCTGTTAAAAATCTGGTCTACTTGTGGATGTTGGCTCGATGGGGCGTGGGACTGTTGCTAATATTTTCTGGAGTTTTGTATCAAGGTTCCGGCGATCTATACAAAGTTTTATGGGTGCTTTTTTGGATGGTGCCGCCGGCTCTGACTTCTCCGGTTTTATCCCTTCTGTGGGGTGGTAATCTTTATCCAGCTGCTATCTTGTCAAGGACATTATCAATAATCGCTCCAGTAGCCCTTATTAGTACATTTGCTGTTTCAACCTTACCAATTAACGTTAAAGGTCTTAACTTTTTCTATTTGATTCTCGTTGTTGGACTGGCGATACCAGCAGTTATTGCCCAGGTGTGGCGTAATATATCTCCTGTTAACTCAAACCATCACAGTAACGAATGGAAATTTATTGGAATTCTTGCTGTTGCATTAATGAACTGTGCAATAGGTTTTCAATTTACTCCTCCAACATTAATTTCTGACATATTCTTCTCAACGAATATGAATCGATCAGTAGCCTGTCTGCAACAGCTTATATTGGCGGTACTGATCTTTATCTTGATACGCATCTTGGCTGCATTAACTTCAGTCATTTCAAGGCGATGGCTTACCGAAGCAGAAGCTCAGGATGCTTATATACTTCTTACAAATCCAAATTTTCTTCTTTGGGCTGCTCTCTTTAGTGGAGTTAGTACAAATGCAAATCCGGCAACTTTACAGTATGCAATCTTTTGGGCAGCACTGGGTTTCTACTGTATACCCTTTGTCGATCAGATATTGCTAGTGAATTCGTCTAGCAGCGACTTATTAAGGGAAGCACTGCGTTCTTCGAGAGTGACAACAGAAGATATCAAAAAGCTGTTCCTGCAATTGGATACAGATGGCAGCAATGCACTCGATAAAGACGAGATTATGGAGCTTTTAGGTAGAATAGAAGATATGACAACAGGTGAACGTAGCTCTGAAGATATCAGGAGGTACGTAACTGATTATCTTTTTGCCACTCTTGACTCCGATAAAAATAGCACAGTCGATATGCAAGAGTTAGAAGACTATGTATCAACCTATGGGTTAGTTGCTAACGTTAATGTTGTCTCTGCTGCTGCATCCCCAGTTGGAGCATAATTTGTTCTTGCAGAGCGATCGCATCTTAATTAATCTTGACAAAACCCTTGGTTAGTGTGTCAACTGAATTGGAACTTATCGTTTAGATATAGGCGTGAAAAAGAATGTAGAGACGTAGCAGTGCTACGTCTCTACAAAGGTTCTGAATAACGCATATTTAATTTCTGGAGATGTCTAAAATCCAGAAATAAGGCAAAGAATATCAGGAAAATTTTTATGGAATTACTTAAGCACTTAAGTATAAAGACAAAACTTATAGTCATGTTGCTGGTAGTCAGCCTTTGCGTTATGCTTGCCAGCACCTTTATATGCTCTAGTGCTGGTAAATCTATTCTGACAGAGAAGGTGTTCAGCCAATTAACCAGCCTTCGGGCTGCCAAAACTTATCAAATCCAAGATTATTTTGAAAACCTTTATAAGCATAGCCAGACTTTAAGCGAAGACCTGACAGTCACAGGCGCCATGCAGGAGTTTAAGACGGCTTACCGCGAACTTGAAAAATTAACAGTACCAGCGGATTTTGACAAAAAAATTGATACCTACTACAGGACAGAATTTCTAACTAGACTGGCGCGAACTAACGAGGGTTCGCCCGTTCTTGCATCCTACACGCCAAAAACAACTGCTGCCCGTTACCTACAATACCACTACACCGCCGCTAACACCAACCCCGTTGGTAAGAAACTTCTCCTTGACAACCCTGGTGATGGCAGCGCTTACAGCCGCGTTCACGTCCGCTACCACCCGATTTTTCGCAACATAGTTGAAAAATATGGTTACTACGATATGTTTTTGATCGATCCCGAAGGAACCGTTGTCTACACGGTTTTTAAAGAAACCGATTTTACCACAAACTTTACCAACGGACCCTACAAGGAGAGTAACCTAGCAGAAGCGATCGCTGCTGCACGACAAGCAAAGGGAACTGGGTATGTGAAAATAGTAGATTTTAAGCCCTACAGCCCTTCCTACGATGCCCCTGCGGCTTTTATCGCGTCCCCCATCTTTAACGGCTCTCAATTTATTGGCATTTTAGCGTTCCAGCTTCCCGTTGACAAAATTAACAATGTGATGACTGGCAATAAAAATTGGAAACAAAATGGTCTGGGCAATTCAGGAGAAACTTATCTGGTGGGGTCGGATTATCTAATGCGCTCTGCATCTCGTTTCCAGATTGAAGACCCAAAAGGTCATATAAAAACTCTAGCCTCTATCGGCACTGATGAAAAGACCGTCAAGAAAATCAAAGAGTTCAATACTACAATTCTCCTACAGTCAGTGCAAACAAAAGCAGTGAAGGAGGCGTTGTTTGGGAAACAGGGCACGCAAGTTATCGACGATTATCGTGATATTCCGGTTTTGAGTTCTTATGCTCCACTAGATATTGATGGCTTGAGGTGGGTGATTTTGGCGGAGGTGGATGTTTCTGAGGCTTATGCCCCAATTCACTCGTTTGAAAAAACAATTTTGATTGGGGCTACTTTAATCATCGCGGTAATCACCCTTGTTGCCATGTGGCTGACCGCAATCTTTGTCAAACCCATCAATACTTTAATCAAAAGCGCTCGCAAGGTGGGAGCCGGGGAATTTGATGCCGTTGTGAAATCGGGTTCGCAAGATGAATTTGGAGACTTAGCTAACTCATTTAACCAAACGATAGACAGCCTTCGCGCCGAAACTAAACTAATCGAACGGGAAAATCGCGAAAATGAAGCATTAGTCTTAAATATATTTAGTCCCGCGATCGCCAAACGCCTCAAACAGGGCGATCGAGAAATTGCCGATCAGATTTCTAATGTCTCAGTCTTGTTTTCCGACATCGACCAATTCACCAAGCTAACGAAATCAATGTCTCCTCAAGAGGTTGTTAGCCTGCTGAATGAATTGGTAACAGCCTTCGATGAAATGACAGATAAATACGGTTTGGAGAAAATTAAAACTATTGGTGACGGTTACATGGCTGTATGCGGACTTACTGTGCAGCGTTTGGATCACGACAAACGCACGGTAGATTTTGCTTTAGAAATGCTGGCATTTCTCCGCCGATTTAATTATGAAAAAGGCTTGCATTTAGAGATGGAAATCGGCATCAATTCCGGAGATGTGGTTGCAGGTGTGATTGGCAAAAGTAAATTGCTCTACGATGTTTGGGGCGATACTGTAAATATTGCCAATAGGTTGAAGTCGGCTTGTACACCAGGAGCAATCTTCGTGTCTCAAAATATCTGCGATCGCCTGCACGATCTCTACGATTTTGAGCAAGTTGGTGAAATTCAAGAACCTGGAAAAGAAAAGCTAGTGGCTTGGCAACTCAAAAGTTCTCACCTGACAGTAAGTGTTCGAGAGGAGGAAGTTTATGAGTAATTTAAGGTTTTCAAGCGACTGGCATACCTGGGCGCTAATTGTCGGATTAGGTTTCCCACTCCTGGTAGTTTTACTAGGAGAGGTTATTTATCATCTAAAAAGGCGCGGTAGACCGATGGCGGCTACCCTGCGGGTTGTAAAAAACCTCGTCCTGCCCGTCTTAATCCTGATGCTTTTAATCAGGAATGTCTGGAAGCTTGACGTTCACGGGAATTTTGCCAAGCTCGTCGAAACGCTGTTTTGGATATCTGTGATCTACGCCTCTCTCTCGCTGTTTAATGTGATTTTGTTTGAAAAAGCAGAGGCAAATACATGGCGGGCAAGGATGCCGAAACTGTTGATCGACCTTGCCAGGTTGTTTTTGGTGCTTGTGGGCAGTGCGATCGTTTTGGCGGCAGTGTGGGGTGCAGATTTGGCAGGTCTTGCTACCGGATTAGGCGTTAGCTCGATTGTCATCGGTTTGGCGCTTCAGGACACATTGGGTAGCATCATGTCTGGCATTGCGCTGCTTCTGGAACGCCCTTTCAGCGTCGGTGATTGGTTGCGCGTTGGCAATAGCGAAGGCGAAGGTCAGGCGATCGAAGGGCAAGTAATTGATATTAATTGGCGATCGGTTCGTCTGCTAAATCTCCAGCGCCAGGTGATTATTGTTCCTCATCAGTTCATTGGTAAAGGAATAATCCATAATTACAGCCAACCAGAACGCATCTATAACCAACGCATCAATATTGGCTTCTCCTACGACAGCCCTCCTAACCTCGTCAAGCAGGTACTAATAAGTACAGCTCTGGCTACACAGGGAATATTAGCCAAACCTGAACCAGAGGGCAAAACCACATCCTATGATGAGACTGCAATTATTTATGAGGTGGAGTTTTTTATCGAAAATTTTGAGGATGTGGAGCAGATACTTGATAGATTTATGACTAGAATCTGGTACGCAGCCCAGCGAAACAATCTGACGCTATATCGTTACCGATATGAGTATGCTGTGGAAACTGCTGATAAGGCAGATAGCGCTTCGAGTAAATTAGCCCAAAGTCTGCACTCAATTCCCGGATTTATGCCTTATGCTCGTGAGCATAAAAATTTGGATGACTTAGCGAAGGGAACTATTGTACAGCAGTTCGGTGCTGGGGAGAAAGTCATCCGCCAGGGCGAGCCTGGTAATGCTTTGTATATTATCATTGCGGGTCAGGTTCTAGTCACCGTCACAAACGAGCTTGGCATGGAGTTGGAGGTAATGACTATCTTGCGTGGTGAGTTTTTTGGCGAGATGGCATTATTTACTGGGGAACCGAGTCCGGTATCAATTGCCGCAGTTGAGGATTTGCAAGTTCTTGTTATCTACTCAGATGCTGTAAATACGATGATTGAACGCCAACCAAGTTTGGGACGTGAGATCGGTCAAATTATAGAAGCGCGAAGCAAAGCGGTAAGTATGGCTCAACAGGCAGATGTTTCCTCAAATGGTGACGTTGAATCGCCTTTTAGGATTTTGAAGTAAATTACAGCAAATTTCAGAAGGTACATGCGTAAAAACCAAAACCCGCTCTCAGACGCAGCATTGCTACGTCTCTACGTGTATTTAATAACAACGCAATCTGCTGTAATATCAAATTAAGGAAGAGGAAGAAAGGAGAATCCCAAAAAAAGATAAGTTTCAAAAAGATTGAAATATGCATAACATCGAAAGTATTGTTCGGTCAACTAATAAAGAACTTGTGAGGAAGAGATACCAATGAAGTTAGATAAATTCGTACTGGCACAAAATATGGCTTTTCTGATATCGATTTCACCGGAAAGTAATTTAGCTAAATTGCTCTCCTTTTGTTTGGCGACAAACGCAAGAGCTAATACTTCAGGAACAGAAATCTTGAAGTTAACCTCTGAACTAATGGAAAACCCATCAAATTTGCCTTATTGGACTCAAGACGTGATGGGACTAGATTTGGATTACAGTACTGAGGAGTGGAAAGCTTTGGGAGACATGGGCATAAAAGATGCAGCACAATTTATGGCTAAGATAGAGCAAGAATTAAATTCTTTGAATTTATAATATAAAAACTTCGCTGAGGCACAAAGGGTAAAATATGTCTTTAAATATTGAACTTTTAGAGCAAAGTTTTGAGAAAATTAAACCTCGTGCCGATGAATTTGCCGCTAGTTTTTACGAACACCTGTTTACACTTTACCCAGAAGTTAAACCGCTGTTTGACACAACTGATATGGCAAAGCAACAGAAAAAGCTCCTTAATGCTCTGGTTTTAGTAGTAGAAAATCTCCGCAATCCGGAGGCTTTAGAGCCTGTTCTCAAGGCTTTAGGAGCCAGACACATCGGATATGGAGCAACTGCCAAAAATTACCGTCCAGTTGGAGAAGCACTGCTGATGTCTTTTGAGCAGTATCTCCAACAAGATTGGACACCCGAAGTAAAGCAAGCGTGGAAAGATGCTTACACAGCAATTACTGCTTTGATGTTAAAAGGTGCTGGTGCAGAATCCGCACCAAAAGAAGCTCAATTAGAGAAACAGGTAACTGCTGCACCAGCCACACAAACACAAATAGAATCAGTCCCAGAAAAACAGTCTTCATTACCCGTAGAGTTACTCGAAAGCAGTTTCGAGAAAATTAAACCCCGTGCCGATGAATTTGCCGCTAGTTTTTACGAACACCTGTTTACACTTTACCCAGAAGTTAAACTGCTGTTTGACACAACTGATATGGCAAAGCAACAGAAAAAGCTGGTTAATGCTCTGGTTTTAGTAGTAGAAAATCTCCGCAATCCGGAGGCTTTAGAGCCTGTTCTCAAGGCTTTAGGAGCTAGACACATCGAATATGGAGCAACTCCCAAAAATTATCGCCCAGTTGGAGAAGCACTGCTAATGACTTTTGAGCAGTATCTCCAACAAGATTGGACACCCGAAGTAAAGCAAGCGTGGAAAGATGCTTACACAGCGATTACCGCTTTGATGTTAAAAGGTGCTAGTGCAGAATCCGCATCAAAAGTTATCTCACATGAAAAAGCAGCAACCGAACAAAAGCCAAAACAATTAAAGGAATCTAAGCCATTTCAGCCCGAAGTAGAGCAACAGAAAAAGCCTTTAATATGGATTCAGTGGAATCCTGAAATCATCCCCCAAATAATAGCGAAAATCACCGCAAAATACCAGGAATCTCAACCAAGATTATCAGTTGGGCAGTGGGGTGAAATTCTCAAACAAATTCTGGAAAAAATCAGAGCGAAAATTACCGAAAAATATCAGGAATTTCAGCCAAAATTATTAGAACAGCGTTGGTTTAAAATCCTGACAGAAATTCCGGGTAAAGCCATCGATACTTTCTGGATATTACCAGCATGGGTAGTCGCTACTGTTTCAGCCGTCATCTTCACAATATTTTTTGTGAGCATCGATGAAAATTCTCTGCTGGGAAAGGCTCTGGGTGCTGCTGATACTATTAGTCTCGTAGTTGCCTTAGTTTTAGTAATTAAAGAAGCTCCCGATCGCCGAAAACAATTTCACTACCAAGCTTGGAGTATCATCGACGCTGCCCGCAGCATAAAAGTTAGCTATGCCAGAATTTTAGCACTCCAAGATTTAAATGAAGATAATGTTTCTCTTAGAGGTTTGGATGCTCCGGGTGCAGAGTTAGTAGATATTAATCTCTCGTCATCTAATCTGAGTGCAGCCAATTTCAACGAAAGCGACCTCAGTAATGCTAATCTAAGCAACGCTAACCTCGATAATGCTAACCTCTGTGGTGCTAAACTTTCTGGTGCCAATCTCAGTCATGCCAAGCTGAGTTTTGCTCGGTTGAATCAGGCTAACCTCAGTAGTGCCAACCTCAGTAGCGCTAACCTGATTTGTGCTGACTTGAGTAATGCGAATCTGAGCGGTGTCAATTTGAGAAATGCTACTTTGAATGGTGCTAACTTAGATGGTGCCTACTTAACTGGTGCAAATTTAAAAGGTGCTAAAGTGAGCATTTCTGAACTGAGTGCTGCTTTTATTGAAGGTGCGATTATGCCTGATGGTTCAAAACATAAGTCTGTCAAAGATTCAAAGTAGCGTGTCTGATAGTTTATACAGCAGTTGCAGCGATCGCACATTATCAAAAGATAAACTTGGATATACAGTAATTTACCACGTTTTCATCGGCAACACTGGCAGCGTGAGTGCGAATAATCTCATTTTTACAGATATTTTACCATTAAGGCTGCAATTAGTTACGCGATCGCCACAAGGAACTTTAACAACTGGTGGGATAACGAAATCTATAGTTTTAACCTTGCATAAAAAGTGTTTTCCTAATTCTTAAAATGTATGAAAAACTGTTAAATAGCAAAGTTCAACAATTATCGAGGATTTATTGAAGATGGCTGTGGATCTGGAAAAAAAGGAAATGACTGAACAAGAGGTGGGGAAGCTGTGGGAAGCTTTCCAAATGTTTGACGAAGACGGCAACAGTACCGTCTCAGCAGAAGAACTGGGGCAGGTAATGCGTTCCTTAGGACAGAACCCCAGCGAGACAGAACTGCGCGACATGATTAAGGAGGTAGACGTTGACTTGTCGGGCACTATCGATTTTGAAGAGTTCAAAGCGCTAATGGTGTCCCAGCAAGGCGATCGCCAGAGCCGTTTAGCGCTAGCATTCAGCGTATTTGACGAGAACGGCAGCGGTCAAATTACTGCTGACGAGATGCGCTCGGTGATGAGCCAATTTGGGTTGACAGATCAAGAGCTTGATGAGATTATCAAAGAAGTTGATCATGATGGTGATGCTTCAATTGACTTTGAAGAATTCTGCAAGCTAGTACCAGAAAAGTCAGAAACCGCGATCGGCTACACAGATTCACCAATTCCCCTCGTCACGCCAAAAACAACCGATAGTCCAGTCACTGCTAGCAACGATGAAGTTGTCCCCACTACCGAAGACACTGCACAAACAGCAGCCACAGAGATCGATGTGGAGATTGAGCGACTAAAAGAACAACTAGCGCAACACCCACAAAGCGAGCAAAAGCGCGGTACGTCCCGCTTGCAAATGCAGATTGGTTTGTTCCGTTTGATTCAGGGAGCAGCCTACCGTTGCTTCCGCGAAAGTTTCTCCGCCAATCACGAAACCCACCTGCGGGTGAGAAACCTACCTTATAGAATTACTGACTTCGTGGAGTTTGTGAAGACAGCGATCGCCCTCTATAAAGGGTTAGGTGTAGTAGAATCCGCTTCTACGCCCGCACTCGATGCAGTAGTTGAATCCCTCACAGATGAATATGCCCGACTAGAAGAGCGCATCAAGAATTGGAAGACAATAGAAAAGACATCAGAGATGTTGGCAGAAGAAAAAGCGATGCTAGAAGCGCGTCGCAAATCTGCCAATGTCAAAGACAAGTTTGCGGCAGGAGTTGAGTTTGCGATCACGCTGAAGAAAAAGCATTTTAACTTGCGTGATATCGCCGAAGGTGTGCTTGCCATCAACGAACTCAACCGACTGCGGAAGATGGAGCTGAATCAAGAAATGGCTCCACCACCAGCCAAATCAGAGGAACATCCAAAAGAGTACCTGAACAAGTGGAACCGTGTCATCCTCTCCCAAGCATCAGAGGAAGTGGATGGTGCAATGATGCCAGTAACCTATTGGTATGAAGATTTCATGCCGAAGCTGCTGGCTGCATTCAGCGTCAGCACTGCCGCAGACATTCAAAGTAACACAGTACCTGACGAGGCAGCTTTAAACCAGTGGTATGAGGCAACTAAGACATCGGGGGAGTTTGGCTTTTATGGGGCAGATGTTGCAGAGAACTTTCACAAATGCACCCCAAAACAAAAGCTGATGCTCAAGCAAGCATGGCGTCTGACACACTATTATTTAAATGGAGTGCAGAAACGGCGCGAACGTCAGGAATTTGGACGCGAGTCTGGCGCACTTTCCCAGTATGTGGCATTCATTGACATATATGTAGGTCGGAGTGATATCAAGGATTCGCAAATGCGGGTGAGCTTCCCATACTATATTGGACCTGGAGTATGGCGCTTTTTCCACACAACTGCGGAAATTGTATCTACCAAGACCGACGTACAGCAGAAAGCTCTGGTGGCAGTTTTTAAGGATTTCTTCAAACTATTTGCCACCATGTACCCCTGCCCTTATTGCCGCCATCACCTGAATATGTATGTGGTGCAGAATAAAGAGGTGGAAATGTATCCGATGGAGTACCTTTTGCTGGGACGTGACGGACAATTGACTAACTTTGAGGTGTCAATGGAGGCAAAACTATCCACTGTAGTTGATGGCTCCTCCCTGCGCTTATTCTTTTGGAAGCTGCACAACACCGTCTCCTCTTCGATTGCTCGCTCAGAAGAGTGGTATCACAAAGATGAGAAAGCGTTCTACACCACGCGCTATTGGCCTAGCCTTGATACTGAGCTGGCACGAGCCAAAGCACTCAAACATGTTAGCATTGCAAGCGATCGCATCTACCGCCTTTATGGTATGCTCAAGCCAGCATCGCGGCTCGCCGGCGCGAGAACCACATTGCAAAAACTGTTGCAAAAGGGTGATTGGGAAGGCATCAAGGAAGCGTGTCTGGTTGCACAAGATTACATCAACGATTTGGAGTCGGCTGTCGAGAGCGGACAATTTTTACAAGAAACATACTGTTTTGATCGTAATCTTGTGGATAAAACTCCCTACTTCACTCCTGAAGAAGAAGAGTTTTCCCGCAGCGGTGTTTTTGTAGAATTGACTTAATAGCGTTACATCATGTCCGTTTAATTAACAGTAATAGGCAATCTGGTAGAAAAGACGTAGAGACGTAGCACTGCTACGTCTCTACAAGGGTTTCGGACAACGCATAATAAGCATAGCGGTCGATGTCTAAAAAAACCTACTTACCGTCGTAGAGACGTTCCGCGCAGAGGCATCAATACAATTGTCAGTAATAAACCTGACATGAAATAATCAGACATAAAACGTGATTATGTGCGTTTATTTTAATATCATGCGATCGCGTATATTTCTGCTGGTAATATGTGACAGTTGCGTAAGTCCTGAGATTGTTTGTACAACAAGAGAGCAAAGCAATGTCGAAAAACTTGGAATCAACTCAGCCGGAAAATCTGACTCAATTCGTCGGTAAGCATTTCATTTATACTTACGCTAATGGCTGGCAGTACGAACTATATGTCAAAAACACCAAAACCATAGACTATCGGATTCACAGTGGGATGGTCGGCGGACGGTGGGTCAAAGGTCAGCAAGCCCATATTGTCAGGCTGTCCCATGAAATCTTCAGGATTTCCTGGGATGAACCAACTGGAACTTGTGTCAGTCTTGTCTTTATATTAACCACTCGTCAGGTTCATGGGGTAGCCTTCTTCCCCGCATGGATTGTGGAAAATCCGCAGTTAACTGTCTGCTTTCAGAATGAGCATGAAGATGAGATGCATCGTTATCGCAATGCTGGTCCAACCTATCCCAAGCTCGTAATCGATGAGTTTGCATCCATTACCTTTCAGGAAGATGTTGGTCCCGATAGGGAAGATATTATCGCCTGCCCTCCAGAGCAACTACCGGAAAACTACGCTTCTAGACGTAATTGACAGGACGAACGCATCTAAAATCAAGATTTAAAAGATTTACAAAAATACTTATTTAGGACTTACGCACTGTACAAATTAATCATGGTATGCATTTACGAAAATAGGTTGTTTCAGGCTTTTATTAATTAGGGTTTGATGGTAAATCTACCTGCAATGTAGGGGCACAGCAGT
>CASBQC010000296.1 GCA_949127805.1 Nostocales cyanobacterium PMM_0081 | reverse complement strand
GCCCTTGGTATTTTTACACCGCTGATTCCATTTTTTCCGTGCTTCTACATGAATCGGGTCTTCATCCAAAAACTCACCAAAAAGAAACAATTCGCCATTGTTAGTTTGCAATAAACCTAAGTCGTAGCGATCGCCATCAAAGGGATCGGCACCGGGATTAAAACAAATTGCTTTAAGTTTCCCGGCAGCTTCAATACTTTCAATTACAATCTTCGCCTTGGGACGGGAAGTTTGAATTAAAATCACAGGCAATCCGTCACCTACTTGTTGAATTTCGCCCGCTTCATGGTATGTTACACTGTTGCGTAAATACTCCAACATTTCCCAAGACACCACGCCCAAGCTGAGAAAAGAATCTTCCGGAATCAAATCATCTCGCAATGAACGCAACGGGTTATTGCCTAAATCCCCCTCCTCTTCGCTGCCAAAGCCTGCCATTTCCTCTAATTCACCTGCTAACTGCGGCATCGTAGAAACAGCGATATTCACTGATTTAGTTAATTCATCCGATGGCAGTGTAATGCGATAGCGACGGCTGAGAGAAAGGAAAGTTTCTTCTTGAAGCTGGTGCCGATAGTCGCGGATAAAGCGAGAGAAGCTTTCTAGAGCCACTAAGACTACGATCGCTTCTTCTTCATACAAAACAGACCGCAGTCCTTCTAAAGGGTGGATATTGCCGAAAGTCGGGTCAATTTCCGATAACGGCAAATCTGCCAGATCGTCAACATCATCTTCATCCTCATCTTCATCGATGGCGTTGCTACGCTCAAAGGTGAGAAACAGACAATCTTGTTTGAGGAAAGCTTCTTCTAAACGCTCTTGGGATTCATCATCTCTTAAAACGGTGGCGCGAAATTGCTTGAGAGAATCTTCTGAGCGATAAAATAAAATCCCATACTCCATCCCCAGCATTCCCATTACTGAGGCATAAAGTGTACCAACATCCCACTTATTAATTTCTATTGATAAGATTTGTTGTTCTTCTAAAAATTCCCAAGGAGCTGCGCTCCATATTGCCAATGCTTTATCGCGGAGGGTTGATGCATACTGTGGAGGTAATTCAGGGACTTGACTATCAACGATTTCCGCAAATCCGCGAAACAGTTCATCAATTAAATGCAATTCGGGTGCGTAATCAATGGCAATATCCAAATCTTGGAGTACTCCACGCAAGTAAAATTGGATCTCGCGATCCCTGACAACTATTCTTTGGGGACGAGCTGGTTTAGCGGGACTCTGGGGATGTTCCATTGCTCGCATCAGAGTGCGAACGATCGCCTCAGGACCGGTGTCGGGATCGACAACATCCATCCCACGCACAATTCCTTGAGAGCCATCCACCCAAAGTATACATTCTCCTTTTCCCTCCGAGCCATCTCTACTTGATGATGACATCGGACGGCGATCGCCCTCCCATACAGAAGGAATTTGAATTAATTTCTGCAAACGACGACTGGTAGAGCGATTAAAACTTGTCATAAAATAAAGAAGGTCAAAACAAGCAATGTGCAAGTAAACTTAAGAAAAATGGCGAGTGTTAACACTCAAATTAATTAACACGGTTGCACCTGAAGAGGGGTTGGACTGCTGGCTACCACCACGAAGAATAAAAAACACCGAAATATAAACACCGAGTCCCTCAATTCTAGAATAAAAATCTTTGGCTGCTTTTTGCAGCTTTTAAAGGAGTATTTACAATTTGGTACTCTGGGACATCAATGCCGCTAGAATAAATACAAAAACAGCAAGGGACGACCTCGGCGTGAGAGCTTGGGGTTTCAACTTACAAACTTGCCCAGACAAAGTTCTGGTTATACCACATAAAGGAGTTGAAAAGATGACACAAGCACAAGTATCTCAACGGGGAATTCAACTGAGTGAAGCCGCATTGCGACAAGTCAAGAGGTTGCAGGATAGTCAAGGTGCAGACCTCTGCTTGCGGGTAGGAGTCCGTCAAGGTGGCTGTTCTGGCATGTCTTACATGATGGATTTTGAAGATGCCAGTAAAATCACCCCCGAAGATGAAATGTTTGATTATGATGGCTTCAAAATTCTTTGCGATCGCAAAAGCTTATTATATCTTTATGGTTTAATGCTTGATTATAGCGATGCCATGATCGGTGGTGGTTTCCAATTTACTAACCCCAATGCCAATCAAACCTGCGGTTGCGGTAAGTCATTTGGCGTTTAGACTAAAGAAGTATGAAGTGTAAAGGATGAATGATAAAAAACGAACTCAGTACATGCCTCGCCGTTATTGTGGGGGTAATTTCATCCTTCACCCTTCATCCTTCATCCTTCATCCTTTAGTTGACTCTTGACTAATAATTTATGACTCAAACAGTTGAATCCCTGTTTGATACAGGTTTAGAACGGTATAAAGCTGGAGAATCGGTGGATGAATTAATCCCTGTGTTTCAAGAAGTATGCGATCGCGCTCCTAAAAGTAGTTCCGCTTGGACTTGTTTAGCGTGGTTGTATCTGCTAGATAATAAACCCAACTCCGCCCAGAAAGCCGCGCAAAAGGCAGTAAAATTAAATCCACAAGACGCACAGGCAAGGATTAATCTTGCCTTAGCTATGCTGGAAAAAGGTGAAAAAGGGTTAAGGCAACATATTGATTTTGTCCAACAATTAATGTTTGTTAACCCAGAATGGCGGGATGATATCAAAAGCAGCATTGAAGACGGTTTAACCAGAAAACCAGATTGGCAAAGTTTACTAAAAGTCAAAAGCTGGCTGTTTCCAGAATAATTGATGGCTGTTAGTTGTTAGTTGTTAGTGGGATGTCAATTTCCACTTTCCACTTTCTACTCTCTATTCCCTAGTCCTTAGTCCCCATATGAAAGATAAATTATTAAACTGGCTAAATCTGATTTTAGTAGCGGATGTGTTTTTGGTTTTTTTTGGTTTTGGGTGGTTGGTGATCGCTGTTGTAGGTGATGCTGCTGGAGTAAATCTGGGTCTGGATTTATGGCATCAACTCTGGCAACCAGTATTTAATCCGGCGATCGGTATCGTTATGGGTGGTGCTATTCTTAGCGGTATTATCAGCTGGGTTTCTAAGAAATTCCCCTCCAGTCAGTAGTTAAGCGAAGGTGCAACTATTATTATGTCCGTTTAATTGACATTAATAAAAAAATCCGAAATCTTTGTAGAGACGTAGCAATGCTACGTCTCATTATTATATGTAATAAACCTGTCATGATATGACCACAAAAAATATAAAATGTAAGGTTTGTTATGACGAATGTCCATAACGCACCCAAACCGTTATTTTTGCACTCGTTAGGGTAATTATGAGCGGTAAACCGCTCACTACGAATTAAGAAGGAACTTTATTTGAGAATTTCTGTTAATGCAGGTTTTAAGTTAGGATATTGGTACTCAAAACCTGTTTCTAAGGTGCGTTTGGGCTGGACTTGTTGACCTTCTAAAACTACAATTGCCCCATCACCCAAAAGAGCTTCGATCGCAAAACTAGGAACCGGCAACCAAGAAGGACGATTCATTACTTGCCCCATAGTCTGGGATAATTCTGACATGCGGACAGGATTAGGCGCGGTAGCATTATATACGCCTTCCATTTCTGCTTGAGTTAGAGATCGGAGTATTAAATTAACTATATCATCTAAGTGAATCCACGAAAACCACTGCTTACCGCTGCCAATGGGACCACCGGCGAAGAGTTTGAAGGGGGTAATCATTTTGCCTAAAGCACCACCAGTTCCCAAAACAATACCGAAACGCAGAATAACTAATCGTACACCAGATGCTTGTACTTTTTGTGCTTCAGCTTCCCAAGCTTGGCAGACTTGAGCGAGAAAATCGTTACCAGAAGCGCTGGTTTCGTCAAAGGTAGCCGTTTCACTGGTGCCATAATAGCCGATAGCGGAAGCGTTAACTAACACAGATGGTTTGGGGTTAGTAAGAGAATACGCTTCGACAATTTTTTGCGTAGTGAGTTTGCGACTGTTGAGGATTTCTTGCTTGCGTTCTGGTGTCCAACGTCCCTCAGCGATGGGTTCTCCAGCAAGATTGACTACAGCATCACAACCTGATATTGCATCTTGCCAAGAATCAGACATTGGTGTAAAAGCAATAATTTCTATCTTCGGGAAAGCTTCAAATGGAAAAACTTTTTGAGCAAAGTCGGTGTTGCGAGTTAACACTAGCACTGTATGACCTTCAGAGTGAAGTCGTTCTACCAAACGACTGCCGACAAATCCTGTTGCCCCGGTAATTGCTACTTTCATTTTTAGTTTAATTATGAATCTATAATTACTTGCCTTTTACGTGCTTCAATATTATAGGATGGACGGAGTGTTGCAAGGTGTGGGGCTATTATGGCTCGCTATACATGTTCATTTATTGTTTCTGTGACTATTGAGCATCTCCAGCCGTTGCTTGTAGAACTTCTGCAAGATTGCGAGTTTGATGTTCAATACTATACACCGGATTACATTATGGCTCGCGAAATTCCTGGTAGTGTTTCCTTCTCTAAGTTAGTCAAGGTGGAAATTTTGATTGATAAGTCAACAGCTACGGAAACAGAAACCCGGATGAGTATTGTGATTAAAAATGAGGAACTGCCTCTTCAACTTGATAATCACTGTCGCCAAGTGTTTGAATACCTCAAGCAGGCGATCGAACATAACCGTTATTGGCATTTGATTGAAAGCATTGCGGGGTAGCCAGTGGTACTCATGACAAAGGCGTTTGCTGAAGGTTGCGCTTACAGTATCAAGCGGTTCTTCAGCAACACGCCTTTATAGCGAAAAACAAAGGAACATGATAATAAAAACATACCTGTCTTGGCAAGTTTTTAATCTTCAATATCCTCGTCAATATCTTCAGTCATGCCGGGGTTTATGAGTGTGATATCATACTCTGTGGCATCAATTTCCACCATTGGTCGCGCAGTATCTCTTAACAGGTAATAAATGGCACGTACCTGAGGACCAAAAACAACCTCATCTTCATTTTTGAGATCGTGTGCCGGTATTCTGCGACCATTGATCATGAGACCGTTAGCGCTAGGCTTGCCTTTGGCGTCACCATCGACAATCCGATAATAATAACTATGGCTTTTATCGTCTCGTGGCAGTCTAACTAATGTGGCATGACGGCGTGACACAAACTGCGATACTAAAGTAATATCGCACTCGCGTCTACCGATAGAATACAAAGGGCGATCGAGCACAAATTCTTTGCGTCCTTGATCGTCTTCAATAATCAGTAGATGGCTTTCATTAGTTTCTGCTGCCATTGACAAATCGTTGCTAGAAGTGGTTGTGTAATTAATTAAAATTTGTTTAGTGTAATTTCTTGCCATTTTCGCGCACTCAAAGTCTGTACTACTAATGTAATATGCAGTTGAATTGCATATTGACTTGCAATATTAAAGAACATCTTTGTTCTACCATGATGGGCTGCTGTCGCTCTTTTAAGAGTGTCAACAGGCTTTGTGAGATGCACCCATAACCTGACTAACGACTTAGTTTAACCTGAGATGGTTAAAACGAATATCTGTGCTGAAAAATTTTACCTCTAAAGGAATATTCTAGGGACGATGGGCAAATCGACGTAATAACAGTGAATTAGTGACGACGCTAACAGAACTAAATGCCATTAAAGCAGCAGCACCAGATGGACTGAGGATAAAACCGAAACTGGGGAACAACACACCTGCGGCTAAGGGAATGCCCAATGTATTATATACAAAAGCCCAAAATAAGTTTTGACGAATTTTGTTGAAGGTTGCACGACTAAGCTGAATAGATTCTACAACGTCGGTTAAGCGATCGCGCATCAATACAATTTCAGCAGTTTCCATTGCCACATCCGTCCCAGAATGTAAAGCAATTCCCACATCGGCTTGCGATAACGCCGGGGCATCATTTATACCATCCCCAACCATTGCCACTAGGGAGCGGGGGGAGAGG
>CASBQC010000295.1 GCA_949127805.1 Nostocales cyanobacterium PMM_0081 | reverse complement strand
GGACAAAAATGGACAGCCTTGTTTTTTAGATCCGCGACACCCAACGATACCCTCAGATGTTCGCGCTTGCGTCTCCGAAGGAGAAGGCTGTCCATTTTTGTCTATCGTTTGTGAAACCCCACTCCCCACTTTCTATCTTCAAGATAGATAGACAGGTGAAGCAAAAAGTTCTACAATCTGACTGATTGTGGTAATGTTACTTATTGCCCAATCAACCCAAACATAGTAAAAAATTTTGGTGATTCGGCTCAATTGCGCCGATCGCTCTATTAAGATAAAGACGTCTTTAGTAGAGAGTGACAAACAAATGGATGTAAAGTTGATATTAGTTGGATTAACAGTTATCTTTACCATTTCGTGCTTATTTTTCGGCACGAAAAACGGTTTCTATGACTCAGACAACTACCACGGCAATGGGTCGGCACATTAACAAACGCCTTTAAAGCCTAGTTTCATCGGTTGTCATTATCCACGTTTTTCCGAACCAGCGCGGGTTCGCAGGCGTCCGGACCAATTCCCTAATTCGCATTCCGACGGCGCACTTAGGAACTTACCTCTAGGTCACAAGACCAAAAACCGCGTAAATCTAGGCTTTTGGGAAATGTGCAACATGAGGTTTGAGGGGAAAAGAGCATGAGTGAGGATCTGTCAGCATCCTCTCGCGTTGATGGTGTGGAGGGGACGAATGAATTAGAATGTTTTCCCTATGGTGTCCACCATAAAGATGAAGGTGTCTGTTTATTGGTGCGGATGGGACCACACCGCATTCTGCTTGACTGTGGCTTAAAAGATATTTCATCGCTGGTGAAGGGGCTGAAAAAATCGGCTCATCGAGGCAGTTCGCCCCTACCAGCAGATTTAGTTTTGGTAAGTCACGCCCACCCAGATCATGCTAGGGGGTTGTTGGCACTACATGAAGCTTTTCCCTTATTACCTATCTACGCTAGCGAGGTGACAACCAAGTTACTACCGCTGAATTGGCAGGATAAAAACAGTAACGAAATTCCCCAATTTTGTCAAGCGTTGCCGTTGCGATCGCCTGTGGAATTTAAAGATGGTTTAGTAGCAGAATTATACCCCGCAGGGCATCTACCCGGAGCTGTGGCGATTCTTCTCACGTACACCACCCAGCTACGCTCTTACAAATTACTGTATACAGGTGACTTTTTCTTATCGAACTCGCGGCTGGTAGAAGGTTTGCGTTTAGAGGAATTGCGCGGATTAGAGTTAGATGTGCTAATTATTGAAGGCACTTATGGCACATCTCGTCATCCGCACCGTCGCAACCAAGAAAATCAACTAGCAGAACGAATTAATCGGGCGATCGCTGACCGTTACTCAGTACTACTACCTACAGCAGCATTGGGTCTAGGTCAAGAATTATTGATGCTATTACGCAGCCATCACCACTTCACAGGTCGTGACATAGATATCTGGGTTGATGGTACTGTCGCCACCGGATGCGATGCTTACTTAGAATTGTTACCCCACCTGCCCCCATCGGTACAAAACTTCGCCCGTCATCAACCATTGTTTTGGGATGAACGAGTGCGTCCCCGCGTGCGTCGTTTACAGCCAGAATATCGTCACACTGTTGGTAACACTCCTTGTATTGTCCTCACCGACTCGACAATTGATTTGGATGAATACTGCCAACTAGGTATGAATTCTTGGGTAATCCTCTCACCAGAAAAAACTCATATACAACGCAATATTGCGTACCCAGGACAAACTACTGTTGAAACTTATCTGCTGGCACAGCATAGCGATGGTCCGGGTACCACTCAGCTAATTCATAATTTGCGACCCCAGCACGTTATTTTTGTTCACGGTTCCCCCGGCTATTTAGCAGACCTGACTAGTTTGGAAGAGTTGCAAAATCGATACCACCTACATTCGCCCCCCAGTGGTACATTAGTAGAATTGCCTATTGGCGATACATTTTTGCAACCAGCACCCCCAGAGACTAATTATGAGGGTGAATTAACAGAATTGGGAACGGTAATCACAATTACCCTCCCCGATGCCGTTACCGCTGACCCTAGGTGGCAACAATTTGGCGATACTGGCTTAATTGAAGCGCGTTGGCAGGGAGAAGAATTAGTATTGCGCGGTTTGTCGCAACGAGAACTACTTAATCAAAATAGCGATCGCTTTATTTGGTCTGATGTCGATTGCTGCGGTACCTGTAGACATCAAAGGGGGCAGCGGTGTTGGAACCCCGCTTCCCCCCTGTATAACTTCAAGGTAACTCTTGAAGGTTACTGCCCTGCCTTTGAACGGTTAAATGAGGGTTAGTAGTCAATAGTCAATAGTCAAAATATTATAACCAATGACCAATGACCAATCACCATTTACTCTGGATTTGAGTCTGTGTAACGATTGCGGATGCGTTCAGCTTCCGGACAATCTTCAGTCATAAGAGGTTCGACATTACCACGGGGCACTGAAGCTAATTTTTGCGTTACAGCGCCAATGCTTTCAAGGCGAACCATCTCTTCCCAAGAACAAACTTCGTCCTCTTCTTCTGTCTCATAACGTAGAGTGACTAAATCTCCCTCTATGTCGAGGATGCGGGCACGTTCAATCCAGCGTTGCTGGTCCCGCAAGAATACACATACCTCCCGCCCGTCGCAACACAGTTGATAAATCTTGCGGTGTAGCATGTACTGCTTCTGCCTCTTTAAACGACGTAGTTAAACCTGTCAACATCTGGGTTTTATCCCAATATATAGTACCCTTAAGAGGCTAGTTTTCCAGTTGCTTGTAAGTGCGTATCTTGATCCAAACACTTATATTTGATGATTGGATCGTATAGAGCTTGGTTACTGCACCAGTTAAACTCAATCTCTTCGGGCGTAAGATTACAAATGCCTACTTATATAGTAGAGACGAGATTGTGCAACGTCTGTACATAATTCCGGAGTTGTCCTGACAAGCGTGAGTATTTTGTAGTGAATACTTTCTACCATTATGTAATAAATAATACTCCAAAACAAGTGGTAAGTGCGGTTGTTTAAGTTGCCTACTTGTAATCATTGGCATTTTTGGGAAGTCTTTACCCCTATGTATTTAATTTTAACTCATTCTCCTGTCACCTTAATGGTTTTAAACAACAACACCCCAAAAGTTCTTTACTGCGGATGAATATTTTCAAGCGGTGGGCTCAGCTGGCAAAATTCACGCTTTGAGAGAGGTCAGCTTGGTTTGTATTGTGTCGGAAATTTCATTAATAAACTTGAGGAGGATGCCTCTCGTTTAATTTGACCTGCTTTAACTGCTTCATCTAGTGCTGCCAAGGCTGCCAAATCCTTGGAATCATAGCTTTTGGTAGCCAAAACTTGATGAAGTAGACCTTCGGATTCAACACTAAGACATCCAGTTTGGAAAGCAGATTCAATAAGTGCGCGAATCATTTTAATTGGGGCATAGTTAGCAATGTGTTAGATCTAGTTTGCAACATTTCCCTCGCCTGCTAATTGATATCAAACAGTAGTAAAGAGTGATTGTAGTTAGAATACTGATGTGACTTAAATCACATTCTCTAAAATAAACAAATTTCTTGTTACACTCCTAAATCTAGCTAAACTATACAAATTGTCCCTTTTCCCTCAATAATAATACTAATATTTTTAGTTTTAAATCATACAGTGTGTATATTAAATAAACTACATGTAAAGTAAAAATATATACTTTAATAAATCTTCACATTTTAGGAAAGAAAAAACTGACGGAAATCCTCATCCTTTTGACTCAACTGTACCCAGTCGAGGTTTAAAGCTTGGAATTTTTGCACCAAGCGATCGCACGCGGGGCGTTCGGTAGCGTAATGTCCGGCATCAATTAAAATAAGATGGCGATCGCGGCTTTCTTGAAATTGATGGAACTTACAGTCAGAAGTCAGATAAGCTGTCGCACCAGTTTTGACCACATCTGAGATATAACTCGCTCCCGAACCCCCTAAAACAGCAACTCGCGAAATAGTCTGCTGTAAATCAGGAGTTGGAGAAAAAAGAAGCCCCTTTGGAGCGAGTCGGGTTTGAATTGTCGCCAGTAAATCCTGTAAACTCATAGATGGATTTAAAATACCAACGCGCCCATATCCTAAATTAGCTTGTGTGGGTACTATCGGCTTGACTTGTTGAAGTTGTAAAATTTGAGCTAAAACATCAGCAGTGCCATCATCAACTTGGTCAAAGTTCGTGTGAGCGCTGTAAATGCCGATATTGTGGGTAAAAGCTAACCGCACCATTTCGGCGATCGCTTCCCCAACAACTAAAGACTTCAGCGGACTAAAAATCAGCGGATGGTGAGCAAAAATGAGATTAGCACTTTTTGCGATCGCTTCTTCCATCACAGCCAAAGTAGGTGTCAAACAAACCAACACCCGTGCATTTTTCTGCAAAACTCCTGGTTCAACCTGCCACCCGCAATTATCCCAGCTTTCGCACCAAGCAGGATTTGCCCATTCTTCAAACCACGTAATTAAATCAGCAATTTTCATAAAATTGATAGTGGATAGTGGTTAGTGGTTGGTGGTTAGTGGTTGGTGGATGGTGGTTAGTGGGTGGTGGTTAGTGGATGGTGGTTAGTGGTTAGTGGTTGGTGGATGGTTGTTATGAATACTTTTTAACAACTATCAACGCTCCAACGCTCCAACCAACTAACTCTTATTGGGAATATTCAGCTTTAATGAGAACTCTTCGCGAAGTTGCTGAAAAGGTTTATTCCATACTGCTTGAGCATTCCAATTCCAAGCTGTCACCGGTATGAGTTGATTAACAGCAAGATAAGTTAGCAGACGATGTTCATCCTCTGGTTTGCGAGAAAAGCAATAAGGATTGCGATAGCCTTCATTACAAAGTTTATAATTACTAGCTTTCTCAAGACAGATGAGTTGCAAAATTTCCTCACATCTACCAAGCAAATAGTTCAAAAAATTTAAACTCAAAGGTTCTTCGTTAGCGCGAGTTTCAGTTTCTTTTTGCACCCATCTTACCCAGTCAAACCCATAGATAAAGTCGTGGACATAGCGGAAGCGTATTTTTCTTTTCACTCCGCATAACTCCAGCAGGGATATTATTTGGTCACCAAAATATTTTAAAAATTCAACAGGATCATCTGCTACCAATGCCTGGTTTAACATGCTACTTACTAAAAAATCAAAATCCCAGAAAATATTATCAGGGAAGTTGTCCAAATAAGCCAAAATTATTCGCTCTAAAGTACTTGCTAAAAATGTTATTAGTTGAGTGTCATTAGTTTTTTCAGTAACTAAACTTCCCAGTTCTGTAAAACTGGTAGCAAAAGTTTTATGTGGATTTAGAGACAACTGATTAATAGACTGGTGGGCAATGATTTCATCAAGAATACTGAAACTATGAATATGTGTCAAATTTTGCTTCATAAAAATTTAATTAAACCCAGTACTTTACAGTTTTATAAACTGCTGCACAAAGCAACAAATCTTAGTTTAATCGAACAGTAGATCAAAAGTAAATCAAGTAAGAATAAACTTAACTTTTGAGTAATTATACTTCTTGCATCAGTCAGGGCTTTACCCCACCCCTACCCAGAAATGTGGACAACCAATTCTCTAGTCTGACTGCGTTGCCGATGTTCCCAAATGTAAATTCCTTGCCAAGTTCCCAGCACCAAATGACCACGATTGATGGGGATGTGTTCTGAGGTATGAGTAAGGGCAGTGCGGATGTGTGCTGGCATATCATCGGGACCTTCAGCATCGTGAATGTACTTAGCTGATTCTGGCACGATTTTTGCCATAAAATTAGCTAGATCCAAAAGTACATCTGGGTCGGCATTTTCTTGAATCAGTAAACTAGCTGATGTGTGGCGTAAAAATAGTGTACAAAGCCCTATTTCTACGCTTGATTCTGCAACTATAGCCTCAATTGTTGGCGTGATATTATACAAAGATTTGCCAGTGGTGGGAATTCTCAGTAACTTTTGGTAATGCATCAAATTATTAGAGACGCGAGGAACATCGCGTCTGTACAATGTTAGTAGTAGAGACGCGATGTTCCTCGCGTCTGTTTTGAAGTTATTGTAAGTATTCGATAACGGCTTTAGCTATAGCTTCATTACCATCTTTAGCAACAGGTTGAGATTGCTTTGGTTGTTGGGGTGGTTGATTGAGAAAGTCCCAATTACCTGTAAAAAATTCTTTAGGAGTAAGGATTTGATGCTGATGGTAATTAGTAATACCTTCTAACAGAAAAGCAGCTTCAGCAAAGTCATCACGAGTTAGTGAAACAATTGGGACTCCTAATCGTGTGGCTTCAGCAAAAGTGCCGAAACCAGGTTTAGAAACAACTCGTCCACAAATCGGCATAAAATCTACAGGTCGGTATTTTTTATCACTAATTTTTACAAAATTAGGTAAATCCGGGGCAGATTTATCAAAGACGATAAATTGCCAATCTGGAAATTGTCGCAGATTTTCGTAGGGAATTTGCTGCAAACCTAAGCCACCAAAAGTGAGTAAGATAGTTTTTTCTATTGGGGCAGTTATTCCCCAAGTAGATCGTAATTCATCGGCAGCATAATAAGGAGAACCACCGGTTAAACCTACATCTGTGATATTTGGGAAAGCTTGCATCGGTTCGTGGAAGGGAAGACGAAACAAGCGATCGCACTTTGAATAACATTCACTAATCCAATCGGCAATTTCTATAAACTCACCTCCCCAATCTCGATATATCAAGTCCCAGCCAAAGTTACTCATCATCCAACAAGGAACATTAGCTGCTTTGCCAATTAAGGAAGCAAGAAAGGGAATATCTGCCAAAATCAGATTAACGCGATTTTGGCGAATAAAGTTGACTTCAGAGGCAATCAGCGAATTCTGATTTTTCTTAATTTCCAGCAACTTTTCCAAAGTGGCTGCTTTATCCATTGTCAAGCTATCTGCTTGCACAACACCCAAATCAAATGCGCGAGGACGATGAATAAAATCCCCTTCTATATAGCACTCTAGCAACCACCGTGGGGCAGTCGTCACCATAATTAACAGAACTTCGGGACATAACTTTTGAATTGTTGCCGCTACAGATGCCGTGCGGGTAGCATGACCAAAGCCATGATTAGTGATGGCAATGTATAAAATTGGACGTTCCATATTAAATTGGGGAATGGGGCATTGGGCATGGGGCATGGGGCATTGCCCATTAGACATCGACCGAATTTAATTATGCGTTGCCCGAAACCCTTGTAGAGACGTAGCATGCTACGTCTCTACATTCTTTTTCGGAGATGTCTAATTACTTATTTGCAAAATTTTTGAATTTCTGAAATCAATTGGTCAATTTCCGATTCCAGTGTAAAGTAATGGACGCAAGCGCGTACACAATCTGGATCGGCAATTGTGCGAGTTAATATCTTTTGTGACTCTAAAAACTTTACCAGTTGCACGCTAGCTTGGGCTTTGTTATTTGTCAGTTGAAATGAGACTAAACCGCTTTCTGGTGGGGAAGTCCGCAGACATTTGACATCGGGTAACGCTGCCAAACTTTGCCAAAGGTACTCACTCAAACGGAGAATTTCCTGATAACGTTGTTCAGGTGTTCCCCATTCGTGATGAATAGCGATCGCTTCCCTTAAGCCAGCATATAGCGGAAAATCTGAAGTAGCCACTTCATAACGTCGTCCATCAGGATGCCAATCAGAAGGCTTACCTTCACTATCTGTAACAACACTACGCCAACCTATAAAAGTCGGTTTCAGGCTTTCTCTTACTTCTGGTCGCACATACAAACCACCCACACCCCCAGGACCACACAACCACTTGTGACCTGTGAAAGCATAAAAATCTGCGCCCAATTCAGTTAAATTCAAAGGCATTGAACCGACAGACTGTGCCGCATCTACGAGAAGTCTCACATCATTCTTTTTGCACAGTTCCACAATTTTGTCAAGGGGCAAAACTTGACCCGTATTCCAGAGGATATGACTCAACACCAGTAAACGAGTATTAGGGCGTAAGTGTTGGGCGATCGCATCAACAGGATCGCCTTCATTTAAAGTTGCCATCACAGGACAAGTGGTAATTTCTACTTTTAACCTGCGCCCGATTTCCTGCGCGATCGCCACAATACCATGATGCTCGCAGTCTGTAAGCAGCATATGGTCGCCGGCTTGCCACTCCAGACCCCACATAGCAATATTGCAACCAACACTTA
Source organism: Nostocales cyanobacterium PMM_0081 (assembly GCA_949127805.1). Classification (GTDB taxonomy): domain Bacteria; phylum Cyanobacteriota; class Cyanobacteriia; order Cyanobacteriales; family Nostocaceae; genus Hassallia. The sequence continues at coordinate 288 of CASBQC010000295.1, read as the reverse complement.
CATCCTCCGTGAGAGAGATTGTTTGGGGTGGGACATTTAATTCCTGTGCGATCGCCTCTCTTACTGCTTCCATCTCCGGTTCTAGCCAGCGAAATACCTCAGCCCCAAAAGGACCTATACGCTGAATGTGTGCTTCCGATAAAGCGATCGCGTCCATCGCCCTTTGCGGCATCGGTCCTTGTCCCCCATAGTTAAAATAAGTCTTATTAGTTAAAGCTGGAAATTGCTGACGGTGGCGATGCAACTCAATTTGTCCTGTAGAAACCATATCGATTTTAGATTTTAGAT
>CASBQC010000294.1 GCA_949127805.1 Nostocales cyanobacterium PMM_0081 | reverse complement strand
TGCTTCTACATCTCTGGTTTCATCCCCAACATAAATAACTTCTTGAGGCTTTAGTTGTTTTTGCCTTAATACGTTATTAATTATAGTTGTTTTCCCAAAAATTGTGACTCCTGAGTAGATAAACTCAAATAAACTGTCTAACTCGTTTATTTTCAGAAATTCGGCGACATTATCTTTAGAATTAGAGGTGATAATTCCTAGCCTGTTACCTTCATTTTTTAGTTCTATTAATGCTTCTTTAATTCCGGGAATTGGTTTGAAGTCGTGTATTTTATCTTTTAATTCTGATTTCACCTTTTTAACTAAAAAAGGTATCTTGAAAACCGAGATACCTGAGTAGCTAATAATTTCCCTGGAAGTAAAATTCCTGAGAAGGGCAAGTTCTTCCGGTGTAATTTGTATATAGCCAAATTCTAAGGCTAAACGATTAGCAATACTTACTAAAGCATCTACTGTATCGGCAATTGTGCCATCAAAATCAAAAATAATTACTTTCTGGGTCATCTGAAGTATAAAGTATAAAGTCTGAAGTTGACTTCATGACTGAAGGTTAATGTGTGAAGTCAGAAGTATGAAACCCTTTCTGCTTCACTTTTTGTTTCAGCTAACATCTGTATATTTTTCATCATGCAAGCCTTTACCTTAGCTTGCTCAAATCCGCTATGCATCTAGTTTATTGTCTAGATTAGCACGGGCATTTCTTCGTAACATTTCTGGTTTAATTCGTCTGAATGCGGATGCCCGAAATTGTCTATCCCACTCCTCATTTGAGATTTGGGCTAATTCTATCAGCTTGGGGGCAACATTCCCAGAGTAAGGTTGAAACTCTGCCACATCGGTTGTACGAGCAAAACGCTGATTCCAAGGACAAACATCTTGGCAGATATCGCAACCAGCAACCCAACCTTGTAAATAAGGTGTAATTGTGTCTGGCAATTTTTCCGCTCGATTTTCAATTGTATGATAAGCTATACAACGATTGGCATCTATTACAAACTCTTGAGTAATTGCACCAGTAGGACAAGCGTCAAGACAACGACTACAAGTACCGCAGTGTTGTGTATGCGGGCGATCGCTCTCTAATTCCAGATTCGTCAACACTTCTCCCAAAAATACCCAAGAACCATATTCCCTAGTTATTACATTACCATTTTTTGCAATCCAGCCAATACCGGCTTGTTGTGCCCATACTTTATCTTGCACTGGTCCTGTGTCTGCATAACTAACCGCTTGAATACCTTTTCCTTGTTCCTGCAACCAGGTAGTCAGCACCTTGAGTTTTTTGTGCATGACTTTGTGATAGTCTCGTCCCCAGCCATAACGTGACATTTTAGCATATTCTTCACCTCCGGGACGTTGGTGAGGTGTGTAATAATTTAAAGCGACACAAATAAGCGATCGCGCTTCTGGCATTAAATACCGAATATCCTGACGCTTCGGCGAAGCCATCCATTCCATATCGGCATGATAACCCAGTTCTAACCATGCTTGCAACCGCTGCGTCTGTGTAGTATCCAGCTGATCTACAGATGCAATTCCAACTTTATGAAACCCTAATTCTAAGGCTTTTTCCTTTACCACACTGCTGTTGGTTGCGGGAAACTGATTCATTTTTCTTATTTAAATTTGCCCAGTAAGGGGGATTTCTATTCTACATCATGCAGTCATCTGAAGGATGAAGTATGAAAAAGAATGTAGAGACGTAGCACTGCTACGTCTGCTACGTCTCTAGGGTTTTGGATAACGCATATTTAAATTCCTTCGATGTCTAAAGGTTTTAAAATGAGGCAAAATTATTGATACACCTTTAGCTGTGCCCGTAATTGGGCAATTTCAGTTGCCATATCTAGCACCATTGCAGCTCCGACTAAGTTCAGCCCCAAGTCTTGACGCAATCGCTGAATTTGAGCAATTCGCGCAATTTCGCGGGGATGCAACATAGAACCAATGGGTTCGATTACACCTAACTCAGCATAAAACTTTACAAGCGTAATCGAAGTCTGAGTAAGCAACGCAGCATATTCAAAGGTGTAGAGTTGATCACCTTCGGGTGAAACCACGATTTTTGAAAGGCTGAAGGTCATAATTTTATCTCCTCTAACTGAGCACGCGGGTTAAAGCTAGTATTTGCCTGGATTTTTTCGTAATATTCTTGCTCGATCGCACTGAGGTCTTTCGGTGTAACCATCTGAAGTTTGGCAAATAAGTCACCTCGTCCCCCTTTTGGCAACGTCCAACCTTTGCCGCGCAGTCTCAGCGATTGCCCCGATCGCACTCCTTTAGGAATTTTCATCGTCACGCTGCCATCGGGGGTCGGCACGCTGATTTCTGCCCCTAAAACCGCTTCATCAGGGCGAATTGGAATGTCACAAATCAGGTCATCGCCCTCAAATCGAAAGAAGGGATGCGGTAACACTTCGATGGTAAGATACAAATCGCCGCGCTGTGGAGAGAACGGACTAGGACGACCTTTACCCTTGATCCGAATTCGACTCCCAGGTTTTGCACCTGCGGGAATACGGACGTTGATCGTTTCGTCGTCAAGAAGCAGCCGTTTCTGGACACCGTGAAACGCTTCGGAAAATGTGAGTGCTATCGCAGCTTCAGTATCCGGTGCGGGAGCTTGAGAACGAAATCCACCACCAAAATCATCATAGCCACCAGTGGAGCTTCTACGTCTTGATCGACCCAGCAGATCGTTGATAAAGGAATCAAAATCGCCGTACTGATCGAAGTCGTTGGTAGCAGCATTAGTTCCGTTGGATGGTGGTGCTTCAGTGTAACCAGGATGATTCCAATGCTGACCAAACTGATCGTACTTCTGCCGCTTCTCTGGATCACAGAGTACTTCATTCGCTTCGTTTAATTCTTTGAACTTTCCCTCTGCGTCTTTGTCTCCAGGATTGAGGTCAGGATGATATTTGCGGGCAAGTTTGCGGTAAACCCGTTTAATTTCTTCAGGGCTTGCGGTTTTGCTGACTCCCAAAATGGCATAGTAGTCTTTAAAGTCTGTTGCAGTTGGCATCACTGACCTCTTAATTGCGGGTTATTCTGCGGTGGGTAGTAAGCTATTCCCAATTCTCACAATTTTTAATGTCCAGTTCCTCAACCTGCTGGTGGAGTTTTTGCCGTTAGTGTCAATTAATTATGATATTGAATATTTTGTTGTTCACCTATTCGAGATAAGATGAGAACAGCATTGAAAGTGCAAAACTGCCAATAAACGTCAAGGTAGACCAGTTTGTATCTTGAGTTTGATGTGCTTCAGGAATAATTTCTTCAGCGATCGCTACGATTAAAGTACCTGTTGTAAATGCAAGCACAACTAGCTTGGAAAGATCAGCTTGTTGGCGCAATCCCCAATAACCCAGCGTCGCGCCCACCCAAACAGGGATAATAAATGCAGCAAGTAACCAAAATCGCTTTGTTCGCGGCATATTTTGACTCTTAAATGCTGCATTAGTCACAAATCCTTCTGGAATGTGAGCTACAACTCTTGCCGATGCCAGCATCACTCCTAAATGCGGCGAGATTGTCAGACTGGTGCCAATCATTAATCCATCACCAAATAAGTCGATGGCAATGCTCAGAAAAATTGCCAAACTAACAGTATTGAGATCGATGCCACGGAGTCGATTCTTGCTTAACTTGAGAAGCTGATTAACCCACACAAAAAAAGCTCCACCCAAAAACAATGC
>CASBQC010000293.1 GCA_949127805.1 Nostocales cyanobacterium PMM_0081 | reverse complement strand
GGGGGAAAGGGGGGTAAGAAAAAACTTTACTCTTTCTCAAGTAAAGTGCAAAATAAACTTTTGGACTCTTGTATAATGTGTGTGTGAAATCACACTTTTTTATCAGTAATAAGACATACAGGATATTTCATGTAAGAGGTTGTTTGAAAAGTGGTTGGCTGTGATTTTAAGCACTGGTTGATCCCCCCTGCCCCCTTAAAAAGGGGGGAAACTTCTCAAAGTCCCCCTTTTTAAGGGGGATTTAGGGGGATCTAAAACGTTTTGCTACCGACGATAGGACTTTTAAAACATCCTCTAAATAAAGTACATGTATAAAATCCAAAATGTTGTAGAGGCGTAGCGCTGCTACGTCTCTACGTGTATTCGATTAGAGTACAATCTGCTATAATGCATTTTCACAATAAAAATCACTAAAATTGAGGAATTAAACTTATACTAGGACAACCAAGCAACAGTGTGAATCTAACGTTAGTTGATGTTTTCTAGCCATCACTAAGATTATGATCGAATTTTGTAACCATTTCCTGTGACCAACACGATGTCTGCTAATTCTCTGCCCGAAGGTGCCCCCGTTTGGCATAGTTTAGAAGTTAATAAAGCCTTAAACCTGCTCGATAGTAACGCAGAGTCTGGCTTGACACCCCAAGAAGTAGAACAGCGGTTGCAGAAGTACGGCACCAACGAATTACAAGAAACTGCTGGTCGTAGTGCCTGGGATATTCTTGTGGATCAGTTCAAGAACATCATGTTATTGATGCTGATTGCCGTAGCCTTGATTTCTGGAGGCTTAGACTTTGTGTCTTGGCAAGCGGGACAGCTTAAGCCTGGTGAAGTACCGTTTAAAGACACGATCGCTATCTTAGCAATTGTTATCCTCAATGGTATACTCGGTTATGTTCAAGAAGCTCGTGCCGAAAAAGCCCTTGCGGCTCTAAAAAAACTTTCTTCTCCACATGTGCGAGTCATCCGCTCTGGTAGACTACTAGATGTCGCCGGCAAGGATATTGTACCTGGAGACGTCATTTTCTTAGAAGCCGGGGTGCAAATAGCCGCAGATGGACGCTTAATCGAAGAGTCTAATTTGCAAATTCGAGAATCGGCACTGACCGGCGAAGCCGAAGCTGTAAATAAACAAGCTGTATTAATCTTACCAGAAGAAACATCATTAGGCGATCGCCTGAATTTAGTCTTTCAAGGTACAGAAGTTGTCCAAGGACGCGCTAAGGTTCTGGTAACGAATACCGGAATGACAACAGAAATTGGCAAAATCGCCGCTTTGTTGCAGTCGGTAGAAAGTGAACCGACGCCTTTGCAGCAACGGATGACTCAATTAGGTAACGTTTTAGTTACTGGTTCTTTAATTTTAGTGGCGATCGTCATTGTTGGTGGTGTCATCGCCGCTAAAGGTTTTAGCAACCTCCAAGAACTTGTAGAAGTTTCTTTAAGTATGGCAGTTGCGGTAGTTCCCGAAGGTTTACCCGCTGTAATTACCGTGACTTTAGCGTTGGGAACTCAGCGGATGGTAAAGCGAAATGCTTTGATTCGCAAATTGCCAGCAGTGGAAACTTTAGGTTCTGTCACCACCATCTGCTCTGATAAAACTGGCACCCTAACTCAAAATAAAATGGTGGTGCAATCAGTTTATACCAACAACTCGTCTTTTCGCGTCACTGGTGAAGGATACGCTCCCACAGGGGATTTTCAGTTAAATGGTCAAAATGTTTCTGTTGACCAATGTCCCGAAATCCCTGCAATGCTTGTTGCTTGTGCCGTTTGTAATGATTCAGTGCTGCAACAAGATAAAGGGCAATGGATAATTTTAGGCGACCCGACAGAAGGTGCTTTGGTCACCCTTGCCGGAAAAGCGGGTATTGAAAAAGACCAATGGAGTAGTAAATTACCGCGAGTTGCAGAATTTCCCTTTTCCTCAGAACGCAAACGGATGAGCGTAATTACTCAAGTTGAGGAAGTCTCAACAGGAGTATCACCGATGACAGCGGTCGATCCAGCGATCGCCCACATGTTAAATCAAGAACGTTACTTAATGTTCACCAAAGGCTCACCAGAGTTGATTTTGGCACGTTCCACCCAAATTTATTTAGGCGATAAATCAGCAGAATTAACTGACGCCCAACGTAAACAAATTCTCGCAGAAAATGACAACATGGCGAGTAAAGGTTTACGGGTGTTAGGTTTTGCCTATAAACCCTTGACAGAAGTACCCCCATCAGGTTCAGATGAAGCTTCCGAGCAACAATTAATTTGGCTGGGATTGGTGGGAATGTTGGATGCACCGCGCCCAGAAGTGCGAGCCGCTGTGCAAGAATGTCGGGATGCGGGAATACGTCCGGTAATGATCACCGGCGATCATCAGTTAACAGCAAAAGCGATCGCCATTGATTTAGGAATTGCCAAAGAAGGCGATCGCGTCCTCATCGGTCAAGAATTGCAACGGATGAGCGACCAAGAACTAGAGCAAAATGTAGACTTGGTAAGCATCTACGCACGAGTAGCCCCAGAACACAAATTGCGAATTGTTCAAGCATTGCAGCGTCGGGGTCGATTTGTGGCAATGACAGGCGATGGTGTCAACGATGCCCCTGCCCTCAAACAAGCTGATATCGGTATCGCGATGGGCATCACAGGCACTGATGTGAGTAAAGAAGCCAGCGACATGGTGTTACTTGATGACAACTTTGCCACAATTGTTGTCGCCACCAAAGAAGGTAGAGTTGTATATACCAACATTCGCCGCTTTATTAAATACATCTTAGGTAGTAACATTGGCGAAGTTCTCACAATTGCCGCTTCACCGTTACTCGGTTTGGGAGGTGTTCCCCTGACACCGTTACAAATCTTATGGATGAATTTGGTAACAGACGGTTTACCAGCTTTAGCGTTAGCTGTGGAACCTCCAGAACCCGATGTAATGCAGCGTCCACCATTTAGTCCCCGTGAAAGTATTTTTGCTAGGGGATTAGGTTCTTATATGATTCGGATTGGGATTATCTTTGCTATAATCTCGATTGCTTTGATGTGGTGGGCTTACCAGCATACCCATGCACCAGAGTATACAGGCGATCGCGAAGCCTGGAAAACAATGGTATTTACAACATTGTGTCTAGCGCAAATGGGTCATGCGATCGCTATTCGCTCTAACAACCGACTAACCATAGAGATGAATCCCTTTTCTAATATCTTTGTGTTAGGAGCTGTGGTTGTAACAACAATTTTGCAGTTGATGCTAGTTTACGTTCCACCACTGCGAGCTTTCTTTGGCACTCACTATCTCAATTTACAAGAATTGGGAGTTTGCATCGGTTTCAGCGCTTTGATGTTTGTCTGGATTGAAGGAGAGAAAATTTTCTTCAGATTGATGGGTAAGAAAGTCGTCTAGGAGGAGTGGGGGAGTGGGGGACAACGG
>CASBQC010000292.1 GCA_949127805.1 Nostocales cyanobacterium PMM_0081 | reverse complement strand
TGACAAATGACACTTTGGCGGCGTTACAAGAGTTAATTGATGTGGTGGCAAAGTTGCGATCGCCTGATGGTGGTTGTCCGTGGGATTTGGCGCAAACACCGGAAACGTTGACACCATATGTGATAGAAGAAGCTTATGAGGTGGTAGACGCAATTAAAAGTGGAGATAAGGATGCGATCGCCGAAGAACTGGGAGATTTACTATTACAAGTAGTACTGCAAGCCCAAATCGCTAGCGAATATCAACAATTTTCCCTGAAAGAAATCGCTCAAGGCATTTCCCAAAAGTTAATTCGCCGCCATCCCCATGTATTTGGTGATGATGTAGAGACGCGACATGTCGCGTCTATTGATGAAGTGCGGCAAAATTGGGAACAAATCAAAGCTGAAGAAAAAGGCGAAACGTCTCCAGAAAACCAAAAGCTAAGTTCTAAACTCAGTCGTTACACTAAGACTCTTCCCCCGATGATAGGGGCAATGAAGATTTCCCAAAAAGCGGCTGCGGCTGGGTTTGAGTGGGAAAATATTGATGGAGTCTGGGCAAAGTTTCATGAGGAATTGGCGGAATTTGAACAAGCTTTAGAACAAGAAACACCAGCCGAACAGCAAGCGGAATTAGGTGATTTGCTATTTTCGATTATTCAACTTGCGCGTTGGTATAAACTTGACCCCTCAGAAGCTTTGCAGGGTACAAATCAGCGATTTATTCAGCGGTTACAAAAAATGGAAACTTTTGCTAATCGTCCACTTTCAGATTACAGTTTGGATGAGTTAGAAGCGCTTTGGCAACAAGCTAAAGCTAAACTGGCACAAGAGCGTTAAGCGGACGTTGAAAACAACAGAGTGCAATAGACATCTCCAGAAAAGACGTAGAGACGTAGCACTTGGTAGTCTCTTGGGGTTCGGGCAACGCATAATAAAAGAGCGGTCGATATCTAATAGACATCTCCAGAAAAGACGTAGAGACGCTTGGGAATCGCCGTCTCTACAAGAGTTTCAGGCAACGCATAATTAATTTATGGAAATGTCTAATGAAGAGACTGCGATCGCTTAACTGACATCTTGCATCTATCCGTATAAACGCAGATAAACTAAAAAGATACGCGATATTGACATTAATAAAAAAATCCGAAATAGTTGTAGAGACGTAGCAATGCTACGTCTCTACATCATATGTAATCTACCGGACATGATATCACTTGATTCAGGAACGCCCAGAAATGCTATCTGCCGGTCATCAACAAGGTTAAGACCACTCCCAGGATAACTAATCCGCCACCGAAGAGGAATGACCAAAACCGATGGTAACTGTTGACAAGAGTGCCACTTTCACTGTTGAGTTGACTTAAATCCATCCAAGGTGCGATGCCTCGACGGAACCAACCTACAGCGCCAACTGATTCGCCAATCAAGCTTTCAACTCGTTTCATTCCAAACAAGAAGTTACCAATCGGACCAAAACGCGAAGCGTAATGCAGATAAAGCATCCCGCTGCGGTCTTGAATTTTCAAATCCGATCCAAATTTATAACCAGAGTCCCCCCGACCAATTAGTGTCCCTTTGAGTTTCGCAGGTCTTCCACGCAACGGACTAGCATAAGGGTCTGACATCAAGGTGAGAACATCAGTTTCTGGCGCTTGGCTGTAGCTGGGGAACATAATAAAGGCTTTCATTACCACTCCTACACCTAAGCCGATGAGTGGTACACCCAGCATCAAACCTGGGTTTTGTGAACTTGATAAAAGAATAACGCCAATAATTAAGCCGGCGACAAACCCAATCGTTTCGGCACCATATAAGATAACATCTAAGAAGAAGCTGCCGTAAAGCTTACTCTTATTGAGAGTTTTACCTTCGCCAATAACTCGTCCCATGTCGAATTCAGTTGCTAAACCAAGCTGTTCTGCATAGGTGCTGAGAGCGCGGACTCGTTTGCCAGTCAGAGGATGAGTGGAATTTAACTCCATCCACCAGCCCCACGGATTAAACATATCCCAGAGAAAGACGCGACCGATTTTTTGCGGATCGGAAGCAATGCGATAAGCGGTTCCGGTAGAGGCAGCAGCTTTATGATCGTAAATACCTAAAGCGCGAGTACCTTCAATTAAACGGCTGGGTTCTTTTGTTCTTGAACCTTCTTCTAAAATACCGTAGGCGATTTTTACTAAAGCGCGGGACAGTCCGTTGGGGTTGCCGGTAGTTTCTGCGGCAAAGTGGTCAGCAAAGTATTCTCGCGTGCGGGAGAGGTACAGTACTAAGTATGTACCGATAAAGTAAAACATATAAGCAGCTAGTGCCGCAGCTTGTGCCGCATCTTTGATTTTGCTATCACCACCCCCACGTCCAAGGTTTCTGGCTGTGATATAAATTAAATAGCAAATTTGCACTAGGGTGGAAGCTACTGTCATTACCGCAAAGTCCCAGTGGACGATGTGTCCTAATTCGTGGGCGTAGACGGTAGCAATTTCATCATCATCTAAATAGGTGAAAAGTCCGTGACTGACGACTAAACGGGCGCTATTGGGTAATGAGCCGTAAGTAAAAGCCGTGGGGTTTTCGTCGTCAATGATTCCCAAACGGGGAATTTTTAATTTTTTCTGCTGACAAACGCGACGAATTACTCTGGCTGTTTCTGGACTGAGATTTTCAACTTCTGTTATGTCTACCCAACGAGTATGGTAAAGCCAACTTTGGGTTAAGTCCATCAAAAAGGGAGACAAAAAGAAGGCAGCGAGGTTGAAAATAACAGTGATAGCTAAAGCGATCGCTAATCCATTTACAGGTGCATCGCTGTTTACAATGAATACCAGCGCTAAACCTAAGACAAACACCATGCCAAACAGCAAGGTGAGGGTGACACCAGATGCTAGTGCTAAACTACCACCGACACCCTTCATTGCTAATTGGACACCCGCAGTCGCAGCGCGTTCGCTTTTTTCAATTTTGCGAGATGGCGTTTTTAAAGCCTCAGGTAAAGTTGGGTAAGCTTTTTCTGCCCAACTGCGTACCTCTAAATTATCGCTGCTCATTAACCGCTGACACAGGTCGCAAGCTTTTTCAATTTCTCCTGTGGCTTGATACGCTTTCAGTAGCCACATCTGCGCGTTTAAATAGCCTGGAGAAATTTCATCAACACAATTTCGACTGAATTCTTCTAGTAATTCAATGGCTTGTTGATAATGTCCGATTTTAAAGGCATCTAATCCAGATTGCAGTGACATAATAAGACATCTCCCTTTAGGAGGAGTGGTATTTATCTATCAATACTCACTAGATACAGCGATCGCCACCGCAATTACGGAAAAGTTTTTCGACACATATATTAATATGTGTTTTCACTACTTCTATAAAGTTTCTTTAATTATCCTCAGTGAATCGCGCAAGCTGGGGAGATGGGGGTGTTTTTATATCATGTCCGACAAATCACATATATACTCGTAGAGACGTAGCAATGCTACGTCTCTACAATGGTTTAGTGGGCAATCTTGCTCAACTCGAACCAAGTGCGGTCTTCGACAATGCCATCATCAGGCAACTCAGTGCGTTTTTGCAGGTCTTTCACGGCACGTTCTAACTTAGAACCAAATTCACCGTCGATCGCACCGTTATAATCTTTGCTAGACTTGAGAAGATTCTGAACGGTTTTCACTAACTCGCCTTTGCTGCCTTTTTTCAAAATTGGCATATCCACTGGCGCACCTTTAAACAATGCTCGCCAAGTAATATCGGCAACAGTACCATCTTCTTTGAGAAATACGCGATGTTGAAAGGCTATGACACCTTTTTTCGTCAGAGGACCAAATAAACCATCAATGGCACCTGTGTAAGTATTGTATTTTTTGAGAAGTTCTTGCAGTTCTTTGACTGCATCACCTGTTGAACCTTCTTTCAGTACAGGTTTGTTGAGTTTAGCAGAGACATCATGGCTAGATTCCATTTTAGTTACTCCAAAAAAGTGGATGTTTCGGGAAAATCGTTTAAAACACGAGTTAAGTAAAGTTAAAAGACCGTACCAGGCAGAAGCGAGTAACGGCTAATACCAAAACCTTCCTCTCATCCTTAATAGGTGTAAGTGAAGTCAAATTATGCAATTAAAGGATTAATTTGGAAATAAAGAATTGCGAAACGCTGTGACAGTAAGGAAAAATCTAGGACTTACGCATTGACAAAAAAGACAATAAGTGCAGTAAGGAAAGTCAAAAAAAAACAGGCGATCGCTAATCACCAGAGACTCAAAAGATGGATAATTTATGCTGTCTCCATTTAGGGTTCGGACGATCAGAGCGACTACTAAGCCATCAACAGGCAAATGTGATCTGAATACTTGTACTCTGTTCTTACTGGCAGAATCAAAGTATTCTGGCTGCACACGTTTAGCAGAAATTATGGAAGATTTGTCACAGGAAGTGTGTCAAGAGATTTTTGTTGCGGGAACGTTACGAACCGTTCATATTTATTTGATATGTATGGTTCAATCTTGACGCGACACTTCTTATTTTATCATTACTATGCATGACTACCCTTGTTCAAAAGCAACTTCAGAGAATTCTGGTTCAACCGCTGTTAGATGCTTTTCCAAAATTGCTAAATTGCGAATGTTAGACTTATAAACAGCATCAAATAAATCACCTACTAAAGGAACTGTACCAACAACTGCTTCCAAACCAACGTTGAAAATCATTTGCCTTAAATCTTGATTTGAAATACCGACACGGGTCGCTAAATATATTATATAAGCTGAAAATGCTGTACTGATTAAATCGCCAGCACCAGGAACAAGACCAAGAATTGGGTCTAAGCCAAAACGAAAGCGCGTCCCAGGAATACCGATAGATGTATCCATCAGACGGCTGAGTTTACGAATGCGGTTGAGAGTAGCTAGGCGTTGAATGGTGTCCATAATTTACAATATTGGCACTTTTGTTTAATATTTGTCTTATACCGTTAGAAAGAGTTACGAGATCCGGTAGAGACGTTCCGCCGGAACGTCTGTACAATCAAGAATGTAGAGACTACCAAGTGCTACGTCTCTAGGGGTTCTGGATAACGCATATTTAAATTCGGTCGATGTCTAATAATTAGAAGTTGTAAATGAGTAAAACATTGTTAAAAAGGATGAAGGATAAAAGATGAACGCGAGTGCGTCTCCCCCTGGGAGAAGGATGTTTCTGAGAAAGAATTTGAACGCTTA
>CASBQC010000291.1 GCA_949127805.1 Nostocales cyanobacterium PMM_0081 | reverse complement strand
GTAATGTTTGAAAGTCCCATTGAAGTGAAAGCTTGAAACTTGATTTCAAAAAAAATTGCCGGATAAAATTAAATTCGGCTGAAAATTGTGCTAACTAAATAATTCGAGTAGAGAAGGATTACAATGCAAACAAATCAAAATCAGTTAATAATTGACGAAGATTTTCTCAATAATCAAAACTTAAAAGTTGCTGAAGACATCCTTTCCAGTCAGGTAGAGAATGAAGCAATTTTCTTACACATTCCTGCTGGAATGTACTATAGTTTAAACGAAACAAGCCTTCTTTTTTGGGAAGCTTTGCAAAACCAGCAGCCTTTAGAACCTGTAATTGAGAAAATTACTACTGAATATGAAGTTGAGCGCTCTCAAGTAATCAGTGAATTAGAAGTTTTTCTTCAAGAATTGCTAAATTGCGGCATGATTTACCAAACTGGCACATAATATTACTCGTAGTAGGCACTTTAGTTCCAAAATAAGCGCTAAGTACAGCTTTGCATAAGTTCGTAGCGTTTTGAAACGCAAAGTAGCGCGGAGGTAAGCGCAGAGTGACGCAGAGTTTTTGTGATAAATTTTCGTCATTAATTTATCCAATATTGTACTAATAGCGCTTACTACGAGTTTATATTTATGTTTTTTGTATAACAGTTGCGTAAGTTCTAAATGAGAGTGATTTTGAAAATGGAACTGAATAAATGAGTGGTATTTTAGGTGTCTGGAACAGCCAAAAGCCAACTCCGTGGCAAAAAATGCTTGATGATTTGCAAGTGCTAGGACGAGATGGACAAGGTGACTGGTGCGATCGCAACATCAATTTAAGTTTGGGACGTACCCAGTTTTACAACACTCCTGAATCTTGTCATGAAGCACCTGTAATTGAGTATAAGGGTTGTGTTTTAGTTTGGGATGGTCGTTTAGATGACCGTGAAACCCTTTTAAGCGATCGCTCGCAAAATCAAAATATTACCGATGCTCACCTAATCATTGAAAGCTATCGTCATTGGGGAATAGATTGTTTACGCTATCTCACAGGTGAATTTGTATTTATCCTTTGGGATGCCTCACAAGATTTGCTGCTAGTGGGTTGTGATGTAGTTGGGGGACGCACCATCGCTTATTACTGGAATGGTCAAACATTGCTGCTGTCATCACGAGTAGTCACACTGCTGCTACATCCCCAAGTTAGCCACCAATTCGATGAACTTTATCTTGCTCACACCCTTTGCAACTTACAAGCGCATCCTCCTGGGATTACACCTTTTGCTGATATTAAACGTTTACAACCAGGCTTTGCTTTAATTCTGAAATCAGGAGAGTTACAACAACGACAAATTGCTAAATTCACCGTAAGCGATCGCTACGAGTCGCTTCAATCGCCGCAATTTTATCATGAAAAATTTTGGTATCTGTTAAATCAAGCAGTCAAAGACCGTTTACGCACCCATCGTCCGGTTTGTACCACTTTGAGCGGTGGTTTAGACTCTACCACAGTTACCGTGTCTTTGCTGAATCATTTACCTACAGTCGATGCTTTTTCGACTATGACTGAAGTTTTTCCAGAATTTGATGAGCGTCAACCTATAGAGTCTTTTTTACAGCGATATCCCCAGGTAAAATCGCATCAGGTGAATAGCGATCGCGCTTGGTCATTAACTGAACCTTGGGAACGCTTACCCATCACCGATGACCCTTTGATAACTTGCACTTTACCAATGAATCTTGATTTGATGGAGCAAATCCAAAAGCAAGGATTTGGTATAGTTTTTGATGGGGAAGGTGGAGATGGACTCTTTTATACAAGTTTGCAAGATTTGGCACGAGTAAATTCTTGGGGACAAATCTTACAAAATCTTAAAGGTGAAAAACGTTGGTATTCCTCGCTTTGGCGAGAATTAGCTGTACCGAACCTTCCTCAATATTGGCAAGAAAAATGGTTTGCCAGATGTCAGCGCAAGTCAAATCTGCTTCCACCCTGGATTACTTCAGCTTACGCCCAAAAGCCTCAGACTCAAGCAGCTTTGCAACAATATTTTGCTAGCAGTCTATCTAGCGATCTCATGCAAGTTATTAATTGGGCTACGACATCAGGTTGTGCTGTCGGTGCAACTCAAGTTTACAAGCTACTTCAATCTGCTTATCAGTTGCAGTATACCTCACCTCTGCAAGACAAGCGATTAATAGAATTTGCCCTAAATTTGCATCCATCGCAGCAAAATCACCCCGTTCACGGCAAAATTTTTCTACGTCAGGCAAATCAAACAACGCTACCATCAGCTTTTTTGCCTCTTGACCCTGCGATTGAGGTGACAATTGGGGAGGAAGTGACTTTTAAGTTACAACGTCCTTGCTTTGGTGATTGGGTGTGGCAAGTCAAAAATCATAACTTACAACCACCACGCTCGACTTTCTTTGCAGTACCAAGAACTCTGAAAACTATTAAGAAAGCTATCTTTGACTATCAGCCTCAGATAAATGAGCAAGGCAAAGCCGCACTATATGTTTTGTCTCATTGTGATGGTAGTTTATCTGTGGAAGAGTTGAGCCATTATATAGCGAAAGACTATCCAGAATTGTTTCCTACTTCCAAACAAGCCATTAATTTTGTTCAACGCTTAACTAGTCAGTTTTCATAGTATGGGGAAATTCATGTCTTCCCTGAACAAATTAATCAACAAATTCCAGCAAAGTTTACGTTTATTACCAGCGTTGCGTCTCGTTTGGCAAGGTGCTCCTAACTGGACTGCTGCTCAGGTAGGAATTTTGATATTTCAGGGCACTTTACCATTGCTGCTGCTGTATCTCACCAAACTGATCGTTGATACAGCAGTTGCCAGTATTAACGCTGCTGATAAAGAAACTGCCTTTCGACAAGTTGCTATTCTCCTCGGATTAACTGCTGTTGTCACCTTGGTAAATATCTGCTTAACTTCTTTAGGAGAATTAGTTAATACTGCCCAGAGTCAGCGAGTCACCGACTATATGCACGGCATTCTTCATGCCAAATCAATTGAAATAGATTTGGAATTCTACGAAAATGCTCAATATCATGATGCCCTGCAACGAGCGCAACAAGAAGCTCCTTACCGACCAAACAAAATATTAAAGCATTTAATTCAGTTAGCTCAAGATAGTATTTCTTTAGTAGCGATGGTTGGTTTGTTGCTAACACTACATTGGGGAATTGCTGGAGTTTTGTTGGTAGCTGCTGTTCCAGCGGGACTGGTGCGAGTAAAATTTGCAAACATCATGTATCAATGGCATCGTCAACGTACAGCGTTGGAGCGGCAAGGGGAATACTTAAATTGGCTGTTAACTGGGGACATCTTTGCTAAATAAATTCGTTTATTTGATTTAGGTGCTCTTTTTAATCAACGATTCGATCGCTTGCGCTGGCAACTTTATAAAGAAACTTTAGCGATCGCTCGCAAACGCGCGATCGCTACTTTGGGTGCCCAAGCTTTAGCTAGCATTTTAATCTTTCTTGTTTATGGCTTTATTATCTACCAAACTATTCAAGGAATTCTCCGCATCGGCGATTTAGTTTTGTATTACCAAGCATTTCAACGCGGACAAGATGCTCTTAAAGGGCTTTTGGGTAGTATATCTGGACTTTATGAAGACAATTTATTTCTCTCTAATCTCTACGAGTTTTTAGAACTGAAACCAAAGATTGTTCAACCAGCAAATCCCCAACTTATTCCCCAACCAATGCAAACTGGTATTGAATTTAAAAATGTTGGTTTTCAATATACTACTACTACCCGCCAAGCACTCAAGAATATCAACCTGAAAATTAAACCAGGAGAAGTAGTGGCGTTAGTGGGAGAAAATGGTTCTGGGAAAACCACTTTAATTAAACTTTTATGCCGTTTATACGATCCAACAAGTGGTAGTATTACTATTGATGGTAAGGATATACGCTCTTTTGACATTGCCAACCTCCGCCGCCAAATCAGCGTCATTTTTCAAGACTACGTGAAGTATAACTTCACCGCTAATGAAAATATTTGGTTGGGAAATATTGAGCTATCACCTACTGAGGAAAATATTACCGCTGCTGCGCGTCGTTCTGGTGCGGATCAAGTCATCAATACCTTACCCCAAGGCTATGATACAATTCTCGGCAAGTTATTTGAAGATGGGGAAGAACTAAGTATTGGTCAGTGGCAAAAAGTCGCACTCGCAAGAGCATTTTTACGAAAGTCTCAAGTGATTGTTTTAGACGAACCTACCAGTGCTATGGACCCTCTGGCAGAAGACGAAGTTTTCCAAAAGTTCCGTGAACTAATTAAAGGTCAAGCTGCTATTTTGATTAGCCATCGCTTATCTACCGTGAAAATGGCAGACTGCATTTATGCGATCGCTAATGGCTCAATTGTCGAAAGTGGTACTCATTCAGAACTCATAAAATTAGGTGGTGTCTATGCAAATTTGTTTGAAACCCAAGCACAATACTACAGGTAATGCCGATTTTGGATTTGTTCTAAAATAGAAAGGCTTAAGTGGCTTTACTGAATTTATGGTTACGCTATCTCCCGAACTCAAAGCTAAACTCTCGACACCCCTAAAAATTGGCTCATTTGAGGTTAAAAGCCGCGTTTTACAGTCGCCTTTGTCTGGGGTGACTGATTTGGTGTTTCGGCGTTTGGTGCGTCGT
Source organism: Nostocales cyanobacterium PMM_0081 (assembly GCA_949127805.1). Lineage (GTDB taxonomy): Bacteria > Cyanobacteriota > Cyanobacteriia > Cyanobacteriales > Nostocaceae > Hassallia. The sequence goes on along the minus strand of CASBQC010000291.1, from coordinate 4,918 downwards.
TACGCCCCAGAATCGATGATGTATACGGAGATGGTGAATGCTACGGGGTTGCATTATGTCAAGCAATTGCCGAAAATTATGGAGGTTGACCCCAACGAACGCCCAATCAGCATTCAATTATTTGATTGTCGTCCGGATTTTCTCGCAGAAGCGGCGATAAAAGCGGTTAAAGAAGGCGCTGATACTGTTGATATCAACATGGGTTGTCCGGTAAATAAAATCACTAAAAATGGTGGTGGTTCTTCGCTGTTGCGTCAGCCAGATGTGGCTGAGGCAATTGTCCGGGAAGTGGTGAAGGCAGTAAATGTACCTGTGACGGTGAAAACACGCATTGGCTGGAACGACCAAGAAATCACGATTCTCGATTTTGCGAAACGGATGGAGGACGCAGGAGCGCAAATGATTACGGTGCATGGACGCACCCGCGCTCAAGGTTATAATGGTAATGCTCGCTGGGAATGGATTGCGCGTGTGAAAGAGGTGCTTTCTATACCCGTGATTGGGAATGGTGATATTTTCTCAGTTGAAGCTGCGGTACGCTGCTTAGAAGAAACCGGTGCCGATGGGGTAATGTGTTCGCGGGGGACTTTGGGTTATCCGTTTTTGGTGGGAGAAGTTGATCACTTCTTGAAAACTGGGGAATTATTACCGACACCGACGCCAATTCAACGTTTGGAATGTGCTAGGGAACATTTACAAGCGTTGTATGAATATAAAGGCGATCGCGGTGTGCGTCAGGCACGCAAACATATGACATGGTATGCCAAAAACTTCGCTGGTGCTGCTGATTTACGCGGACAGTTGAGCGTGGTTGACAAAGTGCAGCACGGTCTAGATTTGATTGACCGGGCAATTGAGAAACTGGCTAATGGTTATGAAGTTATTGAAGAAAATGAGCTGGCGATCGCACAATAAGTTATGATTCGACCAACCACACCCGATGACACAACCGCGTTAATTGCCCTAGCTAAAGCCACTGGGCTGTTCGAGCCGAGCCAACTTGATGAAATTGACGAAATGCTGGCTGACTACTTCAGCAACAGCGACAGCGAGAACTTATGGTTTACTGACGATGACGACGAACCAGTAGCGATCGCTTACTGCGAGCCAGAACGGATGACCCACCAGACGTGGAATCTTCAATTAATCGCCGTTAGACCCGATCGCCAAAGACAAGGACGCGGTGCGCTACTACTGCGCTATGTTGAACAAGCATTGACAAAAAAAGGTGGACGCATACTGCTGGTGGAAACATCAGGGATGCCAAGTTTCGAGTCGACGCGGGAGTTCTACCGCAAATGCGGTTATGAAGAGGAAGCGCGGATTCGGGACTTTTACCAAGCCGGTGATGACAAGATCGTTTACCGCAAGGTGCTAACGAGCGGTAGTAACCTTAAGAAGTAGCTGATTATAAAGTATCATTTAGGGTGGTGCTTTTGGGCGGTAAAAGATAAATTGCCCCAGAAATCAATGTTAAAGCAACAGAAACCCAAAAAGCAATTAGAGAAGGGATTTCCCATTGAGGGATGGGTGCAATTAAAAGAGCGATCGCCACTATCTGACTCACAGTTTTCAGCTTACCCCAAATATTCGCCCCGGTAATTGTAGTTTGATTAACTCGCCAACCTGCGATCGCTAACTCTCGTCCTAAAATTAAAAATACTCCCCAAGCTGGAACTCGTCCTAACTCAATCAAAACCAGTAACGGTGCAAGTACCAGTAATTTATCTACCAACGGATCGAGAAACTTACCCAACTCGCTAATTTGATTGAGTTTCCGTGCTAAATAGCCATCTAACCAATCAGTAAAGGCAGCAACCAGAAAAACCGCCAAACACACCCATCTCATATGAGGTGTAGGATTATACAAACCATCTAACAAAAACGGTATACCCAGAAGGCGAGAAAAAGTAATCCAATTTGGCAGAGTCATACCATTTTAGATTTTGGATTTTGGATTGTGCTACTTCAGCTTATAGCCAATTTGAGAAGTTCAAATGTAAACTTTCAAAACAAAAAAGGCATAAGTGATTGAAAATTAAAAATTGTTAACTAACGCAGAAAGTAAGAATTAGAGACTGGGGATTAGGGACGCTCTTGAGCTTGAAGGAGCGATTATTCACATGGATCTGTTTGTTCCCAGTCACCAATCACCAGTCGCTAGTCCTAAGTTTATCTGATACGGTTTATGTTTTATCAAGCCAGACATCAGTTTAGCTTTAATGACTGAACCCAATCCAAAATCTAAAATCGGTATGACTCAAACAGACTCCCAATTCCGCACAGAACGCGATTCGATGGGCGATCGCCAAATCCTCAGTAGCGCTTATTACGGCATCCAAACGCTGCGGGCAATGGAAAATTTCCCCATCAGCGGCATCAAGCCTTTAAATACTTACGTAGATGCTTGCCTAATCATCAAAAAAGCTACCGCTATCGTCAATGGTGAACTAAGTTGCATTCCCCAAGAAATTAGTCAAGCAATTGTCAAAGCTGCTGATGAAATACTTGCGGGTAAGTTTCGCGATCAATTTGTGGTAGATATTTATCAAGCGGGAGCCGGTACTTCTCACCACATGAATGTCAACGAAGTACTAGCAAATCGAGCCTTAGAAATTCAAGGAAGCGAAAAAGGCAATTACAAGCAAATTAGTCCAAATGACCATGTAAACTACGGACAGTCTACCAATGATGTGATTCCCACTGCAATTCGCATCGGTGGCTTATTGGCGTTATCAAAGACGTTGCAGCCAGCTTTAGATAATGCGATCGCATCCCTCGAACAAAAAGCCGACGAATTTCAAGATATCGTCAAATCTGGCAGAACTCACCTACAAGATGCTGTACCTGTGCGTTTGGGTGAAAATTTCCGCGCTTGGGCACAAATCATCTCAGAACACCAAAACCGCATTTACACAGCTTCTGGTGATTTGATGGTGCTGGGTTTGGGTGGTAGCGCAGCCGGAACAGGTATGAATACTCATCCTGATTATCGCGCTCGTGTGGTGCAAGTTATCTCAGAATTGATTGACTGTCCCCTAGAACCTGCACCGCATTTAATGGCTGCCATGCAGAGTATGGCACCATTTGTTAGTGTTTCTGGTGCTTTACGCAACTTAGCACAGGATTTAGTCAAAATATCTCACGATTTACGGTTGATGGATTCGGGTCCAAAAACAGGTTTGAAAGAAATTCAATTGCCACCAGTGCAACCAGGTTCCTCAATTATGCCCGGAAAATATAACCCAGTGATGGCAGAGATGACCTCAATGGTGTGTTTTCAGGTGATGGGTTACGACAGCGCGATCGCTCTGGCTGCCCAAGCCGGACAATTAGAATTGAATGTGATGATGCCGTTGATTGCCTACAACCTAATTCACAGCATCGAAATTTTGGGAAATACCATCGCTGCACTTACCCAAAGCTGCATTATCGGAATTACCGCCAACCGCGATCGTTGTTTGGCTTACGCTGAAGGTAGTTTAGCTTTAGTAACCGCATTAAATCCCCACATTGGCTATTTAAATGCCGCTGCTGTCGCAAAAGAATCTTTGGAAACTGGTAAATCCCTGCGGCAGATTGTCTTAGAAAAAGGTCTAATGAGCGACTTGGAATTAGCCCAAGTCTTAAATTTAGAACAGATGAGCAATATTTTACCCCTCAGGGCACTTGACACAGAAGTAGATTAAAAAGGAATAATAGAACTAAAGCTGCGTGTCATATTTTTTCCTTTAAAGGTTGTCAAGAGTCAAAAATCAACAGTCCAAAAAATCTGGCGTTGCACCAATTGAAGTATGAATCCCCATGTAGAGACGTAGCATTGCTACGTCTCTGATTCACCAATACCGAAAAAAATCTTCTATCTTCCTTTTTCAACAACCCATGCAGACTCAAAAACCATCTGTCAGTTTAATTCGGGCTACTTCCTACGAACAAGAGGCTTTAAGAGAATCTTTAGCAACGCTGTTAGAACCTTTAGGTGGAATGCAGGCATTCGTCAAACCAGGACAACGGGTTTTGCTAAAACCGAATTTACTCACGGGAGCGCGTCCCGGTAAAGAGTGTACCACCCGCGCCGAATTAGTTTATGAAGTTGCCAAGATGGTTATTGAGGCTGGTGGTAAGCCATTTTTGGGAGATAGTCCTGCTTTTGGGAGTGCTTATGCTGTAGCGATCGCAAACAACTATCTCCCGATTACCCTTGAACTCAATCTGCCGATTATAGATTTTCACTCTTCGCGTTACGAAACCGTCAACCAAGACTTTAACCATTTGCTGCTATGCAAAGAAGCAATGGAAGCAGATGTCGTAATTAACTTGCCGAAAGTGAAATCTCATGTCCAACTCACCTTAACGCTGGGGGTAAAAAACCTCTTTGGTTGCGTTCCCGGCAAAATGAAAGCTTGGTGGCACATGGAAGCGGGGAAAGATGTCAACCGTTTTGGGGAAATGTTAGTAGAAACCGCTAGGGCAATTAACCCAAATTTAACTATTTTAGATGGCATCATCGGTCATGAAGGAAATGGTCCAAGCGGTGGCGAACCTCGTTTACTCGGCGTTTTAGCAGCATCTGCAAATGTATTTGCTCTCGATAGGGCAATGGTGGAAATCCTCAATGTCTTACCAGAACAAGTACCTACCCTCGCTGCGTCAAAACGACTGGACCTGTGTCCCGAACTTGCGGCAATTCACTTTCCCCACTTACATCCTGACTTACTAAAAATAGATGATTGGCGACTACCAGATAAATTAATGCCTATCGATTTTGGAATGCCCCGCGTTATTAGGTCTACGTTTAAGCATCTTTACATCCGTTTTATCAAAGAACCGATGAGTGCTTATGGTAAAGGTTAGGGTAATGGGTAATGGGTAATGGGTAATGGGGAATGGGTAATGGGTAATGGGGAATGGGTAATGG